>CAITQY010000254.1 GCA_903894655.1 uncultured Gemmatimonadota bacterium | reverse complement strand
CGGCATACCGCGACTACTCGTCGTACTCGACCATGCCATCAATATTAGTTGCTGTTCATCCGCGAGCATTCGCGAAAATCCGCGGTACAGCTGTTCAACGAGCCTAACGGAAACGGCTCTACCGCGGATCGACACGAATGCACGCCGATTTTCCAAAGCAGCACGACGAATCGTCGGTAAAACTGTTCGGTGAACCCAAACGAATCTGCCGTACCGCGGATCCAACGGTGCGATTCGCTTATAACGACCTATGCCGACACTCTGGCTCGATGCCGATGCCGCCCCGCGCGATGTAAAGGAAGTGTGCTATCGGGCCTGCGATCGTCTCGCGCTCGAGACCATTCTTGTCGCGAATCAGCGGCTCGTGCTGCCGGTAGGATACGCCAAGCTGTCGGCGGTGCGCGTCGATGGTGGCGCCGATGTGGCCGATGCGTATATCGCGGAACACGCCGTGGCCGGCGATGTCGTGATCACGGCCGACATTCCGTTGGCGGCCATTCTGGTGCCGAATCGCATCTACGTGATCGACCCGCGCGGCGAGCTCTACACCCCGGAAAGCATTGGTGAGCGGCTGTCGGTGCGCAATTTCATGGAAGGGCTGCGCGGCTCGGGCGTGGAAACCGGCGGACATGGCACGTACGGCGCGCGCGAGAAGCAGCAATTCGCGAATGCCCTCGACCGCGTGCTCGCGAAGGCATTGCGGGGCTGATTTGCGGCGGTAGAATCAGCGGATGCTGATTTCCCGTCGTGCTATCGCTATCGCTATCGCTATCGCTATCGCTATCGCTCTCACGCTCGCGCTTGCTGTGGCCGGTCTCGCGTCGGCGGCGACACTCTCCGCACAGCGTCCTGCCCCGTCGCGGCCGCTCGCCTCGAGCGAGTACCTGTATCTGTGGACGGCCTCAGCCGACAGCAGCGGGCCGGATTTTCTGGCGGTGTACGACATCCGCGACAACCCCAAGGCTGCGCGCTACGGCGCGTTGGTGAACACGGTGGCGGTGCCCGGGCGCGGCAACGGTCCGCATCACACTGAGCATGACATGCCGGCGGACAGCCGCCTGTTCGCGAACGGGTTCCGCTCGGGCCAGTCGTTCGTGTTCGACCTCACGAATCCCCGCGCGCCACGCGTCGCCAAACAGTTCGGCGACATGGCCGGCCTGATGCATCCGCACAGCTTCTGGCGTTTACCGAACGGCAACCTGCTCTCGACGTTCCAGATGCAGCACGACTCCGGAGGTATGGCTCCGGGCGGACTGGTGGAGCTCACGCCTCGTGCCACGCTCGTGCGGTCGTCGTCGGCCAACCGTGCGCCGGCCAGTCGCAGTGACCGTCCATACTCGGCGGCGATTCTGAGCGACATCGATCGCGTGGTGGTGACGACGACGGACATGGACAAGGCCGACTCCACCCGCAACGTGCAGTTGTGGCGATTGTCCGACTTGTCGCTGCAACACACCATCGTGCTCCCCGATGGCCCGCACTTCGAGGGCTATCGCAGCGCCGAGCCTCGTGTGTTGCGCGATGGCAAGACGGTGCTGGTGTCGACGTTCAATTGCGGGCTGTTTCTGCTGGACGGGCTCGCGGGGGCAGCGCCGAGCGCGCGCATGGTGGCGTCGTTTCCCCGCAAGCCGGGCACGAGTTGCGCGGTGCCGGTGGTGGCGGGGAAGTACTATCTCATTACGGTGCCGGCGTGGAGCGCGGTGGTGAGTCTCGACGTGTCGGACCCGTCACATCCGCGCGAGGTGAGTCGCGTGACACTGGGGCCCGATGACGTGCCGCACTGGATCGGTATCGAACCAAACCATCAGCGCGTGGTGATCACTGGATATCAGGCGATGAAGACGCGCGTGCTGTTGGCCACGTTCAACGCGACCACCGGTGCGCTGGCGCTCGACGAGCGGTTCCGCGCGGCGGGCAGTACCGAGGCAGGGATGCGGATGGAGGGGATCGCGTGGCCGCACGGTGGCAACGGCCCGGGTATTCCGCATGGTGCCGTGTTCAGTCGGAGTCGCTGAGATGGCGCCACCCGATTGGGAAGGACAGGACATCTCCGGGCAGACCCACACCGGCGTCAAGTTCACCGACCTTGACTGCACCGAGGTCGTGAATCGCGGGGCGGTGTTCACCGACTGCACGTTCATGCGGGCCGCGTTCAACTGTTCGGTGCACACCGACGCGGCGTTCGTGAATTGCACGTTCAACGGCTGCTCCTTCTTCGATACGCGCTTCACCGAGTGCAAGTTCGTGGGCAGCAATTTCGTGCGCTGCACCTTCGACCTCATGCAGGTGGTCGGTGGCAACTGGTCGCATGTGGGGTTGGCCGGTGCGGACCTCACGCGGGCGATCGTTCGCGGCACGCGGTTACGCGAGGCGGACTTCTCTCGCGTGCGCGGTCAGGATGGCTCGATCCGTGACGCCGATCTGTCGGGCGCCGACTTCGCGGGGGCCGATTTCACGGACTGCGATTTGCGCGGCAGCGACCTCAGTTCGCTCGATCCGGCGGTGGCCCGTCTCAAGGGCGCGATCATCGACATGCAGCAGGCGCTGTCGCTCGTGCAGGCGATGGGGCTCGACGTGCGGGCCGACTGACGCGCCGGGAATCCGGGAGTGACCCACTGATCACGACCGTGGCCATCCGTTCGCATCATCCCACGCATTGCCGCTGAGGCAATCTGGCGGCATTGTACGGGGCGGGTTCTACCCGTCCCTTCTTCTTCGAGATCGAGCGTTCCGAATGCACGCCACGCAGAGCCTGCCGATGGGTACCACCGTTGTTCGCACCATCCTCGTCGTTGCCGCGATGTCCGTCGCCGCTGGCACGCTGCAGGCGCAGCGCCGGCCCGCAGCCTCGCCATCAGCCTCGCCAACCGGCACGCCGGTCTCCGTGGTCGAAACCAGTCTCGCCGACTTGCGCACGGCGCTGGAACAGAAGCGGATCACCTCGCGCGAGATCGTGCAGCAGTATCTCGCGCGCATCGCCACGTACGAAGACAAGCTGAACGCGGTGATCACCGTGAACCCGCAGGCACTGGCGATCGCCGACTCACTCGATCGTGAGCGCGCGGCCGGGCGCATTCGCGGCCCGCTGCACGGCCTTCCGATTGCGCTCAAGGACAACATCCAGACCACCGAGATGGTGACGTCCGGTGGCGCGCTCGCGTTCGCAGATCTGATGCCGAACTACGACGCCACCGTCACGCGAAACCTCAAGGCGGCCGGCGCGATCATCATCGCCAAGACGCAGCTCACCGAACTCGCCAACTGGACCGCCACCGGCATGCCCGGGAACTACACGGGGCTCACCGGCTACGGCATGAATCCGTGGGATCCGCGGCGTGATCCGCGCGAGGCGTTCTTCGACGGACGTCCGGTGATGAACACCGGCGGCTCGAGCTCCGGCGTGGGCACCAACGTGAGCTTTTGGGCCGGCAACGTGGGCACCGAAACGTCCGGCTCCATTCTCAGTCCGGCGCAGCAGAACTTCCTCGTGGGCATCAAGCCCACCGTGGGACGTGTGAGCCGCTACGGCGTGATTCCGATCACGGCCGACCAGGACACACCGGGACCGATGACCCGCACGGTGCGCGACGCGGCCATCATGCTGGGGGCGCTGGAAGGCACCACCCCCGACGCGAACGATGCCGCCACCAAGCTGTGCACCCCGCCGCCGCGCAACGACTACACCGCCTTTCTGAGCGCCGACAAACTCAAGGGCGCCCGCATCGGCATTCCCCGCGCCTTCTTCTACGAGCCCACGGTTCCGCCGGCCGGTGGCAGCAGCACGCCGCGCGGTGGACTTAACGCCGCCCAGAAGACGGCCATGGACGAGGTCATTGCCACGCTCAAGGCGCAGGGCGCGGTGATTGTGGATCCGGCCGACATTCCCAGTGTCGTGGAACCGGTGCCGGCCAACAACTTTCTGAACTGGAATCCGTGCAGTGGCCTCGAGCAGGCGAAGGGGCGCGACGCCGATTGCTCGATCGCGTTCAAGTACGGCATGAAGCGCGACTTCAACACGTGGCTTACGCTCCTGGGCGACCGGGCGCCGGTGAAGAATCTGCTCGGCCTGCGCCAGTGGAACATCGCGCACCAGCGGGCCGGCGCGATCAAGTACGGACAGGCGCTGCTCGACATCTCCGACGAGATGGACGTGCAGGCCGACCGCGCGCGCTACGAAGCCGACCGCCGCAAGGACATCCTGCTGTCGGCCACGAATGGCATCGACGCCGCCATGAAGGCCCATCAGCTCGATGCGTTGCTCTTTCCAGGCACGAGCAGCGCGAACATCGGCGCGCGCCCCGGCTATCCGACCATTACCGTTCCGTATGCCCTGCTGCCGGTGCCGCAGGGACAGGGCGCGCAGGCGTTCCCCGAGGGGTTCAATCCCAAGCCCGCCCCGTTTGGCGTGAGCTTCACCGCGTCGGCGTGCGGTGAGCCTACTCTGGTTGGTGTGGCGTACGCGTTCGAGCAGGCCACCAAGAAGCGCGTGCGTCCGCCGCTGTTTCCGTAATCCGT
>CAITQY010000253.1 GCA_903894655.1 uncultured Gemmatimonadota bacterium | reverse complement strand
CACCGTCCTTCAGCTTGCCGCGCACGTAGTCGGAAGCCAGCCGGAATTCCAGCGTGCTGCCGTTCGAGAGGTCCAGCGGATACAGCACCTCGGCCTCGTACCCGTAGAGCTTCGCGCCACCCTGCAGGGCCTGGAACACGGGCAGTTCTTCGCCGGGGGCGATTTCCCGCGTCGACCCGGTGGGGTTCAGGTAGATGTAGCTCGAATAGTCGTTGTAGAACGCGCTCAAGGTCCAGGTGAGGCCATCGCCTGTGTGCCTCAGAGCGACGTCTGCCGTCACCGCGTCCTCGATATCGAGGGAGGGGTCGCCGACTTCGACGCGCCCGGCCGCGATGTGCGGTCCGTCTGCGTAGAGTTCGGCTGCCTGCGCATGCCTTGCAGTTCGCGTGACGTTGAAGGCGAGGGCGTAGTCCGGGACGAACTTCCAGACGACACCTGCGGAAAGGTTCACCGCCGTCTTGTCGTAGGCGTCGAGTCCGAGGCCCGCTTCCGGGTCGACGGTCTGGTTTTCGGCCCGCGCGCCCAGCTCTACGGTCCACTGGTCGAAGTGACGCTCCTCGAACGCGAAGAGACTCATGCCTTTCGTGAGTGAAGGGGGAACATAGGCTTCCTCGCCGATCGCCTTGAAGTCGATGTCGAGGTACTGCGCGCCGACCGTCCCACGCCATTCTCCAAAATGATGATCGACCGCGACGCGCAGGTCGTAGGCGGTCTGGAAGAACTCCGTGCCCGGTACGCCTGGCGCCTCGAACTCGGTGTGCGTGTAGTCGTTGTAAGCACCACGGACCCGGATCGCATCGATCGCAGCCATCGACGGGCGCCACTCACCGTTCAGGTCAAAGCGGTCCTGTTGCATGTCGATGAACGCTGCTTCCTCGACGGGAATGCCGTAAGTCGTGGCGAAGTGGCTGTAGGACACGCCACCGAACCCCGAATCGCCGACCAGCGACAGCCCGAATGCGCCGCCGCTCGTGTCGCTTGCCGAGTTCGCGACCCGGTCACGCGCATCGCTCGGTGTTTCACCTGCATCCAGCAGCTGCTGCCTGAGTGCCTTTGATTCGGCAAGTCCCGCGATGCGGACGTCATCGGTCTGACGATCGAAGTAGTCGGCATGCCACGCGACGTTGCCGCTGCCGCCATTCAAGCTGACGGCGCCCGTCAGTTCACCCGTGGCACTCGCACCGCGCACTTCTGCGGCTCCCGTCACTGCCGCTGCTGCCTGCTTGCGGGGAATCCGGTTGCTGACCATGTTCACGAGGCCGCCGGCGGCGCCGCTGCCGTACAACAGCGAGGCGGGTCCCTTGATGATTTCAATCTGGTCGGAGATTACCGACTCGAGGCTCACGGCGTGGTCCTGGGAGAGGCCCGAGACGTCGAGTGCCGACAGCCCGTCTTCCAGCATCTGCACGCGATCGCCACTCAGGCCGCGAATCACCGGGCGGCTGGCGCTCGGGCCGAAGTACGTGGAACTCACGCCGAGTTCATGCGACAGCGTTTCGCCGATGCTGCTCTCGATTTGGCGACGCAGATCGTCGCCGCTGACGACATCAGTGGGTTGTGCGACGTCGAGCGGACTCTCACGCAGGGCGGACGCCGTGACGACGACCTCCTGCAGGGGAGTTTCCTGGGCGACTGCGGCGGCCGCGCCGAGGATGGCGGCAATGCCCAAGGCCAGCGATGAAAACCCAATGGGAGACAAGCGCGGAGCGCGCAAATAAATAGCCATGTGATCGTTCCTCAACAAAAAGATCGACTAAGCGTGGAAACGGCCCAAGGAGGGCGGTTCATGCACGAAGGGCCACGCGGACGTGGCGCGAGCGGTCGATCAGGCGGCAGGAGGCCCGCGGGGAACGAGGCGGAACGGGATGGGCAGGGAAGGAGGTGCAGCCT
>CAITQY010000252.1 GCA_903894655.1 uncultured Gemmatimonadota bacterium | reverse complement strand
CTCACCAAGATGCCGAACCCGCCGCGCGCGGGGGGTGACTTGCACGACATCTGGTGGGATCCGTCGGACGCCGATCGGTTCATGGTCGGTGACGATGGTGGCGTGGGCATTACTATCGATGGCGGCAAGTCGTTCACGCGCATCGCGCTGCCGAATGCGCAGATGTATCACGTGGCCACGGATACGAAGATCCCGTACAACCTGTATGGCAACCGGCAGGACGGCTATTCGTACGGAGGACCGAGTAACTCACGCGGCTCGCGTTCCATCGGTGTCTGGAGCGCCGTGGGCGGATGCGAAAGCGGGTGGGCGGTGCCCGATACCATCGACCAGCGCACGGTGTGGAGCGGCTGTTACGACGCGGGCCTCGAGCGCTTTGACCTGCAGACGAAGATGGCGCGTGCGGTGGAGCCGTGGCCGGAAGCGGGATACGGCGTCGCGCCGAAGGATCTGAAGTACCGCTTCCAATGGACCTTCCCGATCACCATCTCGCCGCACGATCACAATACGGTGTATGTCGGCTCGCAGTTCGTGCACAAGACCACGAACGGTGGACAGAGCTGGACGCTGATCTCCCCCGATCTCTCCACCAACGACAGTACCAAGCAGCAGTCATCCGGCGGTGTCGTGATCGACAACCTGTTTGTCGAGAACGTGACGGTGCTCTTTGCGATCGCCGAGTCGCCACTGGTGAAGGACCTGATCTGGGCTGGCACCATGGACGGCCTGCTGCACATCACGCGCGACGGCGGAAAGTCGTGGACGAACGTCACGGCGAACATGCCGGGGCTGCCGAAGTGGAGCACGATGTCGGCGATCGAGCCGAGCAAGTACGACGCCGGTACGGCCTATGTGGCTGTTGATGCGCACCTGATCAATGATCGCGATCCGTACATCTACAAGACCACCGATTTCGGGAAGAGCTGGACGAAACTCGGCGGTGATATCCCGAAAAGCGTGTTCAGTTACGTGCACGTGGTGCGCGAGGATCCGGTCCGGAAGGGGATGTTGTACGCCGGTACCGAGAACGGCTTGTACGTGTCACTCGACGACGGCGTGCATTTCACGGAAATCAATGGATCGCTGCCGCACGCCCCGGTAAGCTGGCTGCAGATTCAAGGCCATTTCCATGACCTCGTAGTGGCGACCTACGGCCGCGGGTTCTGGATTGCCGACGACATCAGCTATCTGCGCTCTCTGTCGGACTCTCTGGCCACGAAACGCGCGGCGCTGTTGCCGCTGCGCGCGGCCTATCGCTTTCGCAAGATCGCCACGCCGACGGCACCAACCAATTCATTGGTGGGCGGCGAGGATCCGCCACTCGCGGCGACGATCAATTTCGCGATCGGCGAGATGCCGAAGGACTCAACGGTGCGGGACTCGGTGCGCTTCCGCGTGTACGACGCATCCGGTGCGATGATCCGCACGTTCGCGTCGGCGCCGCCGAAGCGTGGGTTGAATCGCGCGCTGTGGGACCTCCGGCACGATGGCCCGCGCAAAGCGAAGTTGCGGACGGCGCCGCCGGGAAACACCAACGTGCGTGTGCTCGATTCCCGACCGCTGGTGCCGTGGGACCTCGATCTGGTCGGCGGACAGGTGGGGCCGTTGGTGGCGCCCGGGAGTTACACCGTCGCGATGGTGTGGGGCCGCGACACTCTCAGGCAGGCGTTGGAGGTCCGTCGCGATCCGAATAGCGAAGGGACCGATACCGATATCGTGGCCCAGG
>CAITQY010000251.1 GCA_903894655.1 uncultured Gemmatimonadota bacterium | reverse complement strand
GGGCATCATCCTGTGCGGGGGCAATCTCGACGCGTCTCGCGCTGTTACGGTGTTGTCCGGGGGCACGCCGTATTGAGTTTTGAGTTGGTGGTGTGCTTGCGGATGGGTGATGGTCGGCGGTGCACCTTCCTTTCGCCGCTTGCTGCGGGCGGGACGCGTGGGTTCGCCGAGCGAGTGAGGTGCGGCCGCCCGCAGAGGCGGCTGCAGGGAGATGCACCGCCGACCTACCGGTGGGCGGGGGGAGCACAGGGCTTGGACCGCGGCGGCGGCGTGCCTTCGGGGAGCTCGTGTCGCGCGCGAGCCGGGTCGCGGTGATTTCTGTCGGGCTTAGCGGGCGCACGTGGTTCCCCGCGGTTTCCTTCTCCCCGCGACTGCGCGCCGGACTTACCGTCGGGGCGCGGGGCCATCGGCAGACAGCGCGGGCGTGATTTCCAGCCGGCCTGTGCGAGTGTAGCCGCTCGGTCCGTGGGGCTCCACGGCGGCTCTCTGCGAGGGCCGCGAAGTTCCCTCGCGGCGCTCCCATGGTGCACCCCGCAGAAAAGCCGACGAGGAGTTCCCCACGGGCCGACGCGGCGTACGCGCCCACGCCAGCCACCGCACGCACCACGACCCCAGCCGCTAGCACACCACCACACACACAAGAGCTAGGCGCGCGGGTGCGCCTGCCGATAGACCTTGTTGAGGCGTTCGACGCTGGTGTGCGTGTAGATCTGCGTGGTGCTGATGCTGGCGTGACCGAGTAATTCCTGCACGGCGCGGAGGTCGGCGCCGCCATCGACCAGATGCGTGGCGAAGGAGTGCCGTAGCGAGTGCGTGCTGAGTCCTGCTCCTTCGTCCACGGCCGACAGCAACTGCACGACGGCGTGCTGAATGGCGCGCGGGCTCATGCGCCCGCCGCGTTCACTCAGGAACACCGCACTGCGCGCCGGCTTGATGGCGCCGTCCTTACGCTTCGCGAGCAGCGTGTCGCGCTTGACGAGATAGTTGCGCAGTGCGCGTTGGGCGTGGTCGCCGAGCGGCACGATGCGTTCCTTACGGCCCTTGCCACGCACTTTGACCTGTTGGGCGACGAGATCGAGATCGCCGAGATCGATGCCGCGCAGTTCGGAGAGTCGGAGTCCGCTCGAGTAGAACAGTTCGAGCATCGCGAGGTTGCGCACGTCGGTAAACTCGAGACTCTGCGCGCGCGTGGCGGCGTGTTCCAGCAGCGTGTCGGCCTGCCGCTTGTCGAGATAGGCGGGCAGCGTGCGCGGCAGCCGCGGCGACTTCACCGCGCGCGCCGGATTCACGTCGACCCGTTCATCGCGGTGCATCCAGCGATAGAAGCTGCGCACGGCCGACAGCTGACGTGCCACCGAGCGTTTGGCGAGTCCACGGCGCGTGCAGTGCGCCATGAAGCCGCGGATGTCCGTGCGTCCGAGGGCGTTCCACTGCCACCCGTCAATGCCATGCGTGCTGGCCAGCCAGGTGGAGAACTCGCGCAGGTCGCGCCGGTACGCCGAGATCGTGTTGGGCGAGAGGTCGCGCTCCTTGGCGAGATGGACGAGGAACTCGTCGATCTCGGCGGGGAGT
>CAITQY010000250.1 GCA_903894655.1 uncultured Gemmatimonadota bacterium | reverse complement strand
CGAGCAAAGGTGGTGCTGTACCAGGAGCCCAGCACGACGGTGATCGAACTCGTCGGCATGAGGATCGCGGCAATGAGCGGGGTCAGCACACCAAACACGGCGAAACTGGCTCCGATGAGGTTGTAGCCGATCGAGAGTGCGATGTTGCGGCGGATCACGTGCAACGTGCGGCGCGAGCCTTCGGTGAGTTCGACCAGCGCGCCGAGCCCGGGGCGCGTGAGGTAGATGTCAGCGGTCGCAAGGCAGGCTTCGGCGCCGCCGTGCACGCCGATACCAACATGGGCGGCGGCGATGGCCGCGGCGTCGTTCACCCCATCACCTACCATCACCACCGTTCGCCCGGAGGTGGCCTTGAGTTGTTCGATAAACGCGAGTTTCCCCTCGGGCGATACGGCGCCGATGGCGTCTGGCGCATCGAAGGCAAGCACCCGGCCCACCGACGCCACCACGTCGTGGGCATCACCACTCAGCATTACGGTCCGCCAACCGCGTTCACGCAACTGCTGCAGCGATTCGAACGCGTCATCGCGTACCCGATCGCCGAGAGCTGCGATCGCCACGACTACGCCATCGATGGCGACGTAGACGGGCGTGAGTGTGCGATCGAGCGTGTGGATCACGTGTTCCAGCGATTCGTCGAGCGCCACCACCGATGTGCCCACGAATCGCGGCGATCCGATGCGCACCGCGTGGCCGTACACGGTGCCCTCGACTCCGCCGCCGGCGACATGCCGCGACGTGGAGACCGTGGCGGGTACAAGACTGGGCCAGGCGCGACGGAAGCCATCGGCCAGCGGATGGGAGGACCCCTCTTCCAGCGCGAGTACCAGCGGTTTTACCCACTCGGGCCCGTGCCATGCGGCGAGCGCCGTGCGACCTTCGGTGATCGTGCCCGTTTTGTCGAGCACCAGAATGCCCGGAGTTGCCAGCAACTCGAGCGCATCGCCGCCCTTGATCAACATGCCGCGACGGGCCGCACGGCCCACGGCGACGGTGATTGCCAGCGGTGTGGCGAGGGCCAGCGCACACGGGCACGTGACAATCAGGAGTGCGAGGGCGTCGTCGAGTGCATGTGCTGCCGACAGCTGTGACTTGATCACGAACGTCGTCGCGGCGGCCACCAGAACGACGGCGGTGAAGACACCGGCCATGCGGTTCGCCGTTTGCACGATGGGCGCGCGACGCTTGGCGCTCTCTTCCACCTGCTGCATCAGTTTCGCAATGCGGCTCGTTTCACCGGCCTGCTCAACCTGCACGCGCAGTGGCGACTCCACGTTGAGCGTGCCGGCGAACACCATCTGGCCCACGCTCACCGAGGTCGGACGCGACTCGCCGGTGAGCAGCGCGGCATTTACACTCGAGTGCCCACGCATCACGACGCCGTCGGCAGGGAACGACTCGCCTGCCCGCACATCCAGCAGCATACCCGGCAACAGCGCCTCGCTCGGGATATCGCGCAGCGTCTCATGCTCGATGATGCGGGCGGTGCTCGGTGCAATGGCATGCAGCTCTTCGGCGGCGTCGACCGCCATCCGCTGACCGCGCTGCTGTAAGAAGCGTCCCACGAGCAGTGCGAAAATCAGCAGGGCCAACCCGTCGAAGTAGATCGGACCGGAATCGGTAATCGTATTCATCGCCCCACGCACGAACCCGGCGGCGAGCGCGATGGCGATCGGCAGGTCCATGTGTAGCGACCGCGTGCGCAACGACGCCCACGCCCCAGTGAAGAACACGCGACCAGGCCAGATGAACGCCGGCACGGTGATCGCGAAGCTCACCCAGCGGAAGAACCGCGTGAAACTCGCGTCCATCGTGTTCAGCTCGCCGGCGTACAATGCCAGCGCGGCCAGCATCACGTTGATCGCGATGGCGCCGGCGATGCCGATGCGCACCAGCATGGCGCGATCTTCTCGCTTGCGCATGTCGGCACGCGCGACACCGCGGAACGGATGCGGCGGATAGCCGAGCGTATCGAGCGACTGGGCGATGCGGGAGAGCGGGACGGTGGCGATGTCCCACTCGATCACCGCCAGCGAGCGCCGCACATCGAGCTCGGCCCGCAACACGCCGGGCACCAGAAGTGGCACGCGCTCCACCAGCCACACGCACGACGCGCAGTGCACCCCCTCGAGATAGAGCTCGGTGCGCGACAGGCCGTTGGGCAGCGCGGCGACATACAAGTTGGCGAAGGCGGGATGATCGAACTCGTCGTAGCTGCGCCCCGAGGCTCGCACGGGCGCTTCGCGACGTTCTGCAAAGCCGT
>CAITQY010000249.1 GCA_903894655.1 uncultured Gemmatimonadota bacterium | reverse complement strand
GTTTACGTGTGCTGAATTCCCTCGACATAAGCCGCCCCATGTCCACCCATCCGGCCTCTTTGAGCGCGTGTAGCAGCGCTTGTTGCACTACCCTTGTACCCATCGGCGCGCCGCCCTGCAGGCGGTCGCAGAGCGCGTAGAACGGCGACGCGATGACACCTGCGGAAAACTCACCCAGACGGCGCTCGATCATCTCGACAAGGTACGATTCGGCGGTGCTACGGCCCTGTTCGATCATGATGATCTTCGCCTCGGTGAGCGGTGGCGTGCCACCAGGGTTAAATCGGCTCACGTCACGCTGATACAGCCATGCGGCCACCGCTGAGCATCCGCCGTTATCCATCCAGTCCCAAAAGCGTTTACCGTCTTCCTCGGCCATGCTCGGCGCGTCTGAGTACACCACAAACCAACGCCGATCCTCAGATGGCAGCGACAACGGCACGCGCTCATTTGAGAACGCAAGCACGAACATTCGATTCAGCGCTTGGTACGGGTGCATCCCCTTGCGGTTAACGGTCACAAACTCCGGCGGCGCGGCGATGATCGGTTTCAAATGGTTCTCGAGCGCGCGCCGGTCCTTCGCTTCGCTCTGGCGCAATTCCTCGAAGACCATCACCTCGGACTCGTAGTTATAGCCCCACTGCGATTGTATTTCCTCGTTACGCACAACCGCCACGTTACGCCGGATTGCGCGAGCACCGCCTACCGCCCATAGAAACGGCTCGTATAGCGAGTCCTTACCGCTACCCTGCCTGCCGATATGCAGGATTGCATGGTTAATCTTGACGTCGGGGTGCTGTATCTTGTGCGCAATCACGTTCAGGATATGCTCGCGCTCGTATTCCTCAGGCACCATCCGGTGCAAATGGTCTAGCCAGGGCGTTATATCGCCCGCCACGCACGCCGGACGCGCGTTTGACCAGCGGTTGCCATAGACTTGACCATCCCGCGATACCAGCACCGTCTCGCCAGCGGCGTAAGTAATGCCGGTGACTGTCAATGCGCCCTTCTTCTGACGGTTCTCATCAAAGCAAATTGACGCCTCAATGCGGCGCGGCGTCTTGCTCTTGTGTAATGAGTAGCAGCTGACGTGTCGAAAAAGTGCGTTAAAAGTGCCGCGACTAATCTCGCGTCGATCCACCATATCAAAGAACGCATCTTCGTTTTCAATATACGCGAAGCGCTCATACCAGTTTTCCTTCTCAACCCTATCCAGTTGCTTTTTTTCTACCTCGGCGATCACCTCGGCGCCCTTGTCAGGGAACGCTTCGGTCGGCTGCAGTTTGGCAAGCGTCTGATCCATCACGGCGGCCAGCAGCTCGTCACGCAAGCCTGGCGCGTGTTTCGGGCCGCCCTGCGCAGCCACCCAATCGAGAAACGTGTGCGAGTCGAGATCGATGCAATGCGAATGTAAGCACCGAAATGCTCGCATAGCGGGGTTATAACCCGCCTCTGGATTGCCATCGGTGTGCTCGGCCTTGTTAGGGCAAATGATATCCGCCCATCCGTTACGTTTTGGTAACCCTAATAGCAACCCTTGGCCGGACAACCACGCCATCACGTCATCAGCGCCATCATCCGACAATCGGATCGGGCGTAGCGTCAATGAGTCGGCTGGCGCGGGCGTCACGCCCAGCCCTGCGCAGAGCTCAGAGAGCGTGTACTCGCGCTCGGGGTGAAACTCGACCAAACGGGCCGCGAAGCGGTTCTTGTTCGGTTTTAGATTGATTGAGCCTGGTAGCCGGAAGTTGCGCACAGGGTTGCAGGCGCCTGGATCGGTGTAACCAGCATCGGCCACCGCGCGGATGGCGGCAGCGTACTCGCCCTTCGTTGGCTGCTCGGAAAAGGTGTAGCCCCACTGGTACGAACCCTCGGACGTCTCGATGACCCACGTCGGCGGCACGGTCGGGGTGTTGGGTGCCTTCTCAGGGTCACCCACGTCATCTAAGACCATCACCAGCACATACTCGCAATTGGCAGCGGACGCGCTCACATGGCCGTTATCAAAACGGTCGATGATGAACGACGCTGTGTTGCCGTAGATGGCCCAGTCGGGCTTGATGTTGTG
>CAITQY010000248.1 GCA_903894655.1 uncultured Gemmatimonadota bacterium | reverse complement strand
TCGCCGAGGGCGAGCGCGAACGCAAGCGCCTCGCTGCTGAACTCGCCCGCTATCAGGCCACCGCGATGTGGACAGCGTCGATCCCCGACAGCGACGGAGTGCGCCGCATCATCATGTCCGTGACGGGGCCAGTCAAAGACGCCGAGCCGCTGGCCCAACAACTGGTGGCGCTCGGCTGTTGCACCGTGTTGGTTACCAATCCCGAAGCAGGCGGCGTGCTGATGGCCACGGCAGCCGACACCGGCATCGACGCGGGGCAGCGACTCCGCACCGCGCTGCAGGCAGTGGGCGGCCGTGGCGGCGGATCGCCCCGACTCGCGCAGGGCGCCGTCCCCGATCCGTCGCAGCTGCACGCCGTACTCGAGCAACTCGCCTGTGTTCCCCCGCTACCGGAGCCTCTCACATGAAGATCACCCGCCCGTCGCCGTCGGAACACGCGCCGTTCGCCAGCAGCTACCTCGACGCCACCGCCACGGCCCTTGATGCGATGGGCACCGACCACCTCTGGTCGCTCCTGATCGCCCAGCCGATGGCGCTCGCGGAGTTGCTCAACGCCGTCGACCCCGCGGTGGTGGATTTCGCCTACGCGCCGGGCAAGTGGACGCTGGGCGAGTCGCTGGTGCACGTGTCGGACACCGAGCGGGTGTTCGCCTATCGGCTCATGCGCGTGGCCCGCGGCGACATGACACCGCTGCCGGGCTTCGATCAGGACGCGTGGGTACCGGAGAGTCGCACCACCGGACGCCCGCTTGACGACATTCTGACCGAAATCCAGACCGTCCGGGCCGCCACCTTATCGTTGGTGAAGTCGCTGGACGAGCAAGCGTGGGGCCAAGTCGGTGTGGCCAGCGGACATCCGATCTCGCCGCGGGCGTTGGCGTGGATGATCGCCGGACACTTCGCGCACCACCTCGATCTCACCCGCGATCGGTATCTCGCCCACTGACGGTTTTGGCCGCGTTCGGCCCCCGGAATCCGCTAGATTTCAGGTCTGTGGCGCCCACTCCACTGGAGCGCTTCACCTGACCGAAATTCCGGAGCGTTGTCCGTGTCCGCTGCTGCTGCCGTCACCGAGACCGAGCGTCTCGCGATCGATACGATCCGCACCCTCGCCATGGACGCCGTGCAGGCGGCCGAGTCCGGTCACCCGGGCACCCCCATGGCGCTCGCACCGCTGGCCTACGCGCTGTACACGCGCCACCTGCGTCACGACCCGTCGGCGCCGCACTGGGCCGATCGTGACCGGTTCGTGCTGTCAGTCGGCCATGCGTCGATGCTGCTGTACGGTACGCTGCACATGGCGGGCTACGACCTGCCGCTGGCCGAGATCAAGCGCTTCCGTCAGTGGCAGAGCAAAACGCCGGGGCACCCCGAAGTGCATCACACGCCCGGTGTGGAAACGACCACCGGCCCGCTCGGTCAGGGTGTCGCCAACGCCGTCGGGTTCGCCGTGGCCGAGTCGCATCTCGCCGCGACGTTCAACCGCCCCGGCCATGACATCGTCGATCACTACACGTACTTCGTGGCCGGCGACGGCTGTCTCATGGAAGGGATCTCGCACGAAGCGGCCAGCTACGCCGGTCACGTCAAGTTGGCCAAGCTGATCGGCTTCTTCGACGACAACGGCATCACGATCGACGGCAGCACCGACCTCTCGTGCAGCGACAACGCCGAGCAGCGCTTCGCCGCGTACGGCTGGCAGGTGTTGCATGTGCACGACGTGAACGATCTCGCCGCGATCGACGCCGCCATCGCCGAAGCGAAGGCCGACACGCAGCGGCCCACGATGATCATCACGAAGACGCACATCGGCTTCGGGTCGCCCAACAAGCAGGACACGGCGAAGGCGCACGGTGAACCGTTGGGTGCGGCCGAGATTGCGCTCACGAAGACGGCGTACGGTTGGCCGAGCACCGAGCCGTTCTTCGTCCCCGATGCCGCGCGCGCGCATTGGACGGAGCGCGTGGCCACGCGTGCCGCGCTGCACACTGAGTGGAAGTCGAAGTGGGCGGCGTATCAGGCCGCGCATCCCGAGCTGGCCGCCGAGCTGCTGCGTCGCAACGCCGGCACGGTCACGGCGGCACTCGACAGCGCGTTCCCGCTGTTCGATGCCAAGAGCGGCAACGTGGCGAGCCGCGCGGCAAGCGGCGTGGTGATCAACGCGATTGCATCGGCCGCGCCGGAGCTGGTGGGTGGCAGCGCCGATCTCACGGGGTCGAACCTCACGAACGTGAAGGGCGCGACGTACTACGCCCCCACGGCCGCCGCCGGTCGCAACTTCCATTTCGGCATTCGCGAACATGCGATGGGCGCGATCATGAACGGTATGGGACTGCACGGCGGCATCATCCCGTACGGCGGCACGTTCCTGGTGTTCAGCGACTACATGCGTCCGGCCATTCGCTTGGCCGCCCTCATGGGCGTGCAGGCGATCTATGTGTTCACGCACGATTCCATCGGACTCGGCGAAGACGGCCCCACGCACCAGCCGGTCGAGCATCTCACGGCGCTGCGCTGCATCCCGAACCTGCTGGTGCTCCGTCCGGCCGATGCCGACGAAGTGAGTGAAGCGTGGCGCGTGGCGATTGCGCATCGCACCGGACCGTCGGCCATCGTGCTCACGCGTCAGAAGCTGTCGTACTACAACGAGGCAGCGCGGGCGCGCGCGGGTGTGCCGCGGGGGGCGTACGTGGTCGCCGACACGAACGGTGTGCCGAATGTGGTGCTCATGGCCAGCGGCTCGGAAGTCGAGATCGCGCTGGCCGCCCGTGAGAAGCTGGCAGCGAACGGCGTGAACGCGCGCGTGGTGAGCTGCCCCAGCCTCGAGCTGTTCGCCCGCCAAGACGCGTCGTATCGCGCCAGCATTCTGCCCGCCGGCGTGCCGCGCGTCGCGGTGGAAGCGGCGCATCCGATGTCGTGGTACCAGTGGGTGGGCGACACGGGAGCGATCGTCGGTATTTCGACCTTTGGCGCCAGCGCTCCGGCCCCGACGCTGTACGAGAAGTACGGCATTTCGGCTGACAACGTGGCGGCTACTGTGACGCAGTTGCTGGGCGCGTAGTCAGTTTGGTATGACACGCCTGCTGGCCTTCATCGGCGCCACCATCGGTGGCTATGCCGGCTGGGCCGCAGGTGAACCGTTCGGCATGTTCTCCGCGTTCGTGGTGAGCATCGTGCTCACGGCGGTAGGTGGGTACTACGGGCGGAAGAGGGGGAAACACTACGGCGGATAGGGCGCGTTGCTGACGGATCGCTGAACGGATCACGCAGAGAAAAACAAAGAGGGCGCAGAGTCCGCAGAGAAGAACACTCTCTGCGATCCCTGCGCCCTCTGCGTCTCGGCGTGATCAGTTCACCGAATCACCCGCAGCACACCGCTTACGGTGCACACCGCGCCAACGACACCGGGCAACGTTCCGGATCACGCGCCGGTGCACTGCCCTGTCCACCAGGGCCACCGAACGTGTACAGCGGCAGCTGCAATGTCTGCAGTTCACGGCCCGGAATCGGGAAGTGAATCGGCGTGCCTTCCGGCAGCGTGCGCCAGCCGCGCGCGTCGAAGAACGCGACCACGCCGTTCACACCGGCGCCTTCGATGCTCTTCTCGTAGCGCAGCGCATCCCACAAGCTGCCGCAACCACCGGCTTCCTTGCGCGGCACGCAGCCCGCTTCATTTGGCGGACCATCCACCGTGACCGGCGGCAGTTCGCCGTTGGCGACACGCGACTTGTTGATGAGCGGCACCGCTTCCGCTGCGCGACCAAGACGAATGAGCGCCTCGGCCTTGAGCAGATCCATTTCCGTGACCGTCATCGCAACCTGCGGACCCGTCTGGTACGTGAGATCCACACCGTTGCGCTTGTAGTAGTAGTGCGAGAAGCGATACGTGCCGCGGGCCGCCTGAAAGATGTTGTTCAAGTTGTAGCCCATGTATTTGCCCACCGACGCCGGACCGGTCGTGCCCTGGATACGACGATCCTTCGTGCGCATCTGGAATGCGACCCGCGAGTCATTCGGCGTGGCCACCCAGTTCTTCCAGCCGTCGGTCGAGTCGGCCGGCCCCACCAGCCAGTAGCTCGGACGACCAAAGTCGGACGGACGGCCCGCCGTACGCAGGCGCGCGATCAAGCGCTTCCAGTCATCGAAGAACACATCCGGCTGCGCCGCCGGCGCGAAGTCCGTCTGAATGCCGGCATCGACGCGACGAATCACTTCGGCCCAGTTCACCGCCGCCCGCTCTTCTCGCGTACGGGCCGAGTACACCAGGAGTCGCGCCGCGAAGGAGTTGGCGACGCGCACAAACTGATCCTTCGTGAGCGCCTGAAACAGCCAGGTCTCCACCGGAAACGTCATCGTGGGCTGCGCGTTGGCCGTCGTGATGGCCACGTCGAGCTGCTTGATCCCGAACGTCGTGACCACCTTGTAGTCCACGAACGTCGGCGCCTTGCCAGTGAGCGTATCGAGCTTGGTGGTCTCGTCGATCAACGCCGCCTTGTCAAAGTACAGGCCGAGATAACCGTACGAGATCCCCTGCATGAACTTGCCCATGGCCTTGGCCCGAGCGGTGCGCGCGGCGCTTTCGATCACGAGCCCGCGATCGATCGCCCCCACGACATCGCTCGCCGCCGAGATCGTGCGGTACAACTGATACCAGGGCTGCTCATTCACCTGCCGACGCGCATTCACGGGACTGTTGTTCCATGACTGCCGTGGCTCGGCGGAGAGTTCGAGTTGGCCAAAGTCAGCGAAACCGGACGTCATCTCACGCGCCATCGTGCTAAAGGCCCACGCCGGGTAGTCATCATGCCCGGCGACCGGCCACCACGTGCGAAACGACGTGGCCACGAACGATTCCGTCGTTACCGGCTGCGCCGTGGCGCGCTCGGCATCGGGCCGGTTGGGATTCACCACATTCAGGTCCTGACAGGACGCCGCGATGAGCGTGAGGCCAATCGGCAAAGCGAACTTCTTGAGAGTCGAATTCATGAGTTGAGGCTCGCCGATCAAAAGGTGATTTCGAAGCTGCCCGTCAACGTGCGATAGCGCGGATACGAGAAGCTGTCGACGCGACTGAGCACACTGCCGACTTCGGGGTCGTACCCCTTGTAGCGCGTGAGCGTCACCAAGTTGCGGCCGATCAGCGACACCGAGGCCTGCTCGGCACCCAAGCGCGCCAACGCACGCGAGAAGCTGCTCGGCAAACGGTACTTGAGCGACAACTCACGCAGCTTCACGAAGCTCGCATCTTCCACGAAGTAGCTCGTCGGATCGGCGGCTGAATAGAGCGACACATAGTACTCGATGGGCTTCTTGAGCTCCTGCGCCTTGCCCGCCTGATCCACATCACGGCTGCGCTGGTACTGGTACATGCGCTGGTTCGTAGAGTTGTAGACGTCGCCGCCAACCTGTGCGTCCCACAGCATGAACAGCTGCACGCCACGCCAGCCGATGGTATTGGACACGCCGAAGCGGAAGTCCGGGTTGCCGTCGCCGATGCGGGTCACGGCCGCGTTGCCCGTCGAGTCAAGCGCACGAACCGGCATGCCCCACTGATACGACTGGCTGCCGATCGTCACTGCCGGCGTGCCCCACAGGCGCTTGGTCTCACCATCGGTGTAGACGTTGCCGGCACCGACGTACACGAGCAGTCCTTCGTCGTTGCGCGCAAACTCGCTCGCGCGCGACTGCGCGTCCGCCGGCAGCTCGGACGCGTCGCCGATGAAACGGAAACCGTACATGTTGCCGAGCGTCTCACCGGCGCAGCGGAAGCCCACCGTGGCGGTGGTGAAGCACGGGCGGTTGAACTCGGTGATCTTGTTGCGCGACCGATCGGCGACCAGGCCGGCCCGCCACGTGAACGTGGGCTTGCGCACGATCTGCGCTTCGAGGGTCGCTTCGTAGGTGTTACCCGTGACCGTGCCCGCGTTCTGCCACTGATTGGCGTAGCCGAAGTAGCCGGCCAACGGAATCAGCAAGAGCTGATCGGAGGTGGTCTGACGCGCGTACGACAGCTGAATCGAGTACCGATTCTTCACGATGGCGTCGATACCGAGTTCGGTCTCCTTCGAGTACTCGGGCTTCAGGAACTTGTTGCCGAGGTTCTGCTTCACCAGACCGCCGCCTTCAATGAAGTTGAAGGTCTCGTACTGGTCGTTGAAGTCGGGGCGACCACCGGCCGTACCCTGCGACGCGCGCAGCTTGAACTCGTTGAAGATGTTCTTGAGCGGGAACCAGCCTTCTTCCGAGATGCGATAGGCGGCGGAACCGCGGTAATACCAGTTCTCCTGCTCTTCCGGACCGAACAGGGAGCTACCATCCATGCGGGCGAGCCCATCGATGATGAGCTTCCCCCGATAGTCGGCAGCACCACTCACGAAGAACGAGTTGGTCCGGATCGTCTCGCTCGTGGAATTCACAAAGCGAACCGTGGCGTTGTTCAGGCTGTTCACGCCCGGTGTCGAGAAGATCTGACCGCTCGCGTTCACGAGATCGTTCGTCTCGCGTTCCATCAGACCACGCACCGTGCTGCGCAGCGTGAAACTGCCGACACGCTTGAGCAGGTTGGCCGACATCGACGCGTTGAGCGCGTTGGTGATGCCGTTGAAGCGCGAGATTTCGCCCGGGCCACCGTTGCCGAAGCCTTCCGTCTTCACACCCTGATCGAGGAAGAAGTCGGTGGAGCGGTCGGAGCGATCGTACGACAAATTGCCGTCGACCGTGAGCCACGACCGGGGCGTATAGCGCGCTTCCATGGCGCCCTGCGTGCGGGCGCGATTCCGATTGCGCTTTTCGGTGGACAGCACGTACAGCGGGTTCTCTTCGCGTCCCTCGAAGTCGGGCTGGAAGATGAACGGCGTGCCGTCGGGATCACGCTGACGCAGGTCGACGTCTGGCGCCTGATTGATCAGGTCGAAGAACGTGTCATCATACAGGTTCAGTCGCGTGGAGCGGCTGTGGTACGCGCTCACACCGATGCTGAGGTCGCTGCGCGGACGATGATCGAGGTTGAGCCGAAAGTCGTTCTGATCGTAGCGGCCGCTGTTCAGGACCACGCCGTCTTCTTTCTGGTTCACATAAGAAAAGAACCAATTCGTCTTGCCACCATTCTGCGCGATGTTCAGCGAGTTGCGGGTGAAGTCGCCGGGATTGAAGAAGCGATCCACTTGGTCGTAGAACGTACCCGCCTTGAAGGGGTTGTCCTGAAAGCGCGCGTAGATGGGATCCGGCACACGCAGCTCACGGGATACCACCTGCCCCGCCGCATTCAAAAACTCCCCCTGCTCGTTCGACAGGAAGGAATGCTGCTGCGCCCAGTTCACCTTGCGACCAAGCTCGTTGTTTCCATACTCAGTGCGGATCGTGAACTTCGTGGTGCCTTCCGCGAGGCCCGTCCCACGGCGGGTGCGGATCTGAATCACACCCGAGGCCGCGCGCGAGCCATACAGCGACGCGGCGGCGGCGCCTTTCACCACTTCCACGCTCTCGATATCCATCGACTGGAGATCGGCACTGGCGGCGTCGAACGACGCCGACTGGATCACGCCATCCACCACCACCAGCGGTGACGTACTCTTGCTGATCGAGGTCGGGGTGCGCAGCTGGATATTCGTGCCGCTACCGGCCTGTCCCGTCGGAATCACGCTCACGCCGGCGATCTTGCCCTGAATGGTCTCGAGGGCGTTCGACGCCGGCACGGGCGCATCTTCCGCACTCACGCGACCTACCGAGAACGGCACGCGCGTGCCAGAAGCGGGGTCCACGACGCCCGTGGTGACCATCGCCTGCAGATTGAGTGCGGCGGCTGTCATCTTGACGTCGTATGTCAGCGTGCCACCGGAAGCCACGACAATGCCGACGCGCACTACACGGCGATAGCCGAGGCGAATGGCCTCAAGGCCGTAGGTGCCCGCCGAAACCGTTGGGAAGGTGTAGCGACCCTCAGCATTGGTGCGCGCCTCGAGTCGAATGGTGCCGCGCGACAGGAACAGCTGCACCGCTTGCAGCGGCTGTCCCGACGCCGAGTCGGACGCAACACCAGCGACGCGACCGGGAGCCGCGTCCTGTGCCTGGAGAGCCTGAGTGCCGGCGAGGCCGAACACGAGTGAAGCCGCGAGCACAAGCGGCGCGGCGAAGCGAGGGACCATCTTTCCTCCGAAAGAAGCGTGCGGAACTAGGCAAAATTGGACGTACTACGAACGGTACGACAAGCGCTGAGGAAATATTAGCTCACGCCGCTTGTCGCTCGCTACGGGCTGAACCGGAACACCAATCGCGACACACTCAGCGACGCAACGCCCGCCCCGCCAACACGTTCGCCATCTTCCGCTCCTGCACCGCCGCCTGTCCGTTCACGAACACCCACACCATGCCCGTGGACAGCTTAGTCGGCTCCACATAGGTCGCGTCGTCGCGAATCGTCTTCGGATCGAACACGATCACATCGGCGAACGCACCGGCCCGTAGCACGCCACGATCGGGAATGCGATACGTCTCGGCCACCTGCCCCGACGACGCCCGCACCATCCGCTCCATCGTGATCACCGGCTTGTCGAGCACGTAACGACGAATCTTGCGAGGGTACGTGCCATACAGACGTGGGTGCCCACCTGACCCATCGGAGCTCGTCATCACGAATGGATCTTTCATAAAGGTCTCGATGTCGGCTTCGGTCATGTTGAACGACGCCACGCTCATGTCGAGCCCTTCGTTGATCATCGCCAACGCCGTCTCCACCGCCGGCATCTTCCGCTCCGCCGCCGCCTGCTTGAGTGTCTTGCCGATATATGACTTGGCCGCGGCACTGCCACCGGTGAGCAGCAGCGTGCTGTCGCCACCGCGACGACGCAGGTTGTCGCGCATTTCCACCAGCATCTTCGTGCGAAGGGCCGCGTCGGCTATGCGCAGCTTCAGCGAATCGTTGCCGCCGGCCTGCGCCCAGCGCGGCACCAACGCCGCACTCAATCCGGTGCCGCTGGCCGTCCACGGATACTGATCGGCCGTCACCACGCAGCCCTTCGCGCGCGCCTCGCGCATAATGCCCAGCACACTGTCGGCCTTCCCCCACACATCCACGCCGAGCGTCTTGATGTGTCCCACGTTCGCCGTAAGGCCTGATTCACAGCCAATGCGGATCGTTTCGCGCACCGACGCCAGCAGGCCAATGGTGTAGCTCGACTCATCGCGCTGATGCGTGTCGTATACACCGCCGAACGGTTTCGCCGCCGAGATCACGGCGATCGCTTCGTCGGTGCTGGCGTAGCTTTGCGGGGCGTAGAACAACCCCGAGCCCACGCCGAGCGCCCCTTCGCGCATGGCCTTCGTAATCAGCGCACGCATAGAGTCGATTTGCACCGTGGTCGCTGGTGCCGACGACGCGCCCATCACGTGGGCGCGCACGGTGCCGAAGCCCACCGTGGCATAGGCATTGGTGCCAAGCCCCAGCTTCTCGGATTCGTCCAGCACGCGCTTCACATCGAACGGTCCACGCCCGTCGGGGCCGATCGTCACAGTAGTCACACCCTGCATCAACGACGACGCGCTCAAGCGCCGCTCGGCGTTCAAGCGCGGCAGCCCTTCATACGCGTGCGTATGCGGATCGATGAACCCCGGCGACACGATCAGCCCCGTGGCATCGATGCGACGCACGGCGGTGGTGCCGCTCGGGATCGCGCCCACGAACGCAATACGGTCGCCGCGAATGCCGACATTGCTGATGCGTCCGGGTGCGCCGGTGCCATCGTACACCATCGCGCCGGTAATGAGCACGTCCACCGCGCCTTGCGCATGTAATGCAGCGCCGAGTGGCAAGGCCGCGAGGAACGCACCGAGCACGCCGGCACGACGGACGGGTGAGAAGAGGGTCATGATGGGGAGGAGTGGACCTGTTCAGCGGAATGATCCGGCAGCATCTTGGGATTCTATGTCTTCAGACGTTTTGCGGAACCGGCAGATGGACCCTTCGACCAAAGTCGTGATCATCGGTGGTGGCGTGATGGGCGCCGCCACCGCGTCGTTCCTGGGGTCGCGCTTCGGCATTCAGGCCACCGTGCTCGAGCGCGATGCATCGTATGCCAGGGCATCGAGCGCCCTGTCAGTGTGCGCCATCCGGCAGCAGTTCTCCACCGAGATCAATATCCGGATCTCGCAACAGAGCTTGGCGTTCTATCGCGAGATTGGCCGTCTGCTGGCGGTGGGCAACGATCGCCCCAATATCGGACTCGTGGAGCCCGGCTACCTGTATCTCGCCACCGACGCCGGCGCCCAGGTGCTCACGGAGAATCAGGCGCTGCAGACGCGGTGCGGGGCGGTGGTCGCCTTGCTGTCGCCGGCGGAGCTTGGTGAACGTTTTCCCTGGCTCTCCACCGAGCAGATCGCCGTGGGCTCGCTGGGGCTGTCCTCGCCGATGAGCGGTGAAGGCTGGTTCGACGGCTACTCCGCACTGCAGGCGTTCCGACAGCACGCCATCGCCCAGGGCGCACGCTTTGTGGAAGCCGAGGCCGTCGATTTTGACACGCACGCTGGCGCGGTGCGATCGGTGATCACGCAACAGGGCGAACGTATCGCGGCCGATGCCGTTGTTATTGCGGCGGGCGCCTGGTCGTCGCCGCTGGCGGCCGCTCTTGGTGTCGACTTGCCCGTCCGCGCCCGCAAGCGCGACGTGTTTGCGTTGCAAGCCAGTGGGCCACTCCCCGGATGCCCGCTGGTGATCGACCCGAGTGGATTCTGGTTCCGCCCCGACGGCAACACGGGCCAGTTCCTTTGCGGCTCGCCTCCGCGCAGCGCGGATCTCGACGATGTGCCGCTCGAGCAAGTGGATCGCGGCCTTTTCGACGAGTGGCTCTGGCCAAGGTTGGCCGAACGCGTGCCACAGTTCGACGCCCTGCGGGTGACCGGCGCGTGGGCGGGGTACTACGAGTACAACACGTTCGATCAGAACGGACTGGTCGGTCGCCTTCCTGGCACCGACAACGTGTTCGTGGCCGCGGGTTTCTCGGGACATGGGTTGCAGCAAGCACCGGCCGTGGGGCTCGGGATGGCGGAGTTGATCGCTACCGGCGGGTATCAGTCGCTCGATCTTTCGCCACTGCACCTTGAACGCCTGTCTGACAACGCACCGCTGCTCGAGCGAAACATCATTTAGGCCACAGGTGGCTGCTCCGGTCCACTCGTCGTACTGTCGATCAAGGTGCGCACCTGCGCCGCCAACGCGTCGATACCGAACGGCTTCTGCATGAACGCCTGGCGCGGGGACGTCGCGTCGACCACCGTGTTGTCGGCGGAGTATCCACTAATAAAGATGACGCGTGTCTGCGGCCTCGCCGCTTCGATCGCGCGGAGCAATTCGCGGCCACCGAAGTCGGGCATGATGACGTCAGCGATCATCAGATCGATGACGCCCGGAAATTCATTCGCCAGCTGCACGGCCTCGCGACCGGAACTCGCACAGAGCACGGTGAAGCCGAGACGGGAGAGTGTCCGGTCGATGAACGTGCGCACGGAGACTTCATCTTCCACCAGCAGCAGCGTTTCTTTTCCCGTTGACGGGCTGAGCGACGGCGTGTGCGTACCACCGAGGGACGGCGCGGCATCCTGAGTCACCGCGGGAAGCAACACGCAAAAGGTGGAACCGACGTCCACCGTGCTGTCGACCTGCAGCTGTCCACCGGCCTGCGTGACGATGCCGTACACCATGGACAGCCCGAGGCCGGTCCCCTTGCCAACCGGTTTGGTGGTGAAGAACGGCTCGAACAGATGCGCACGGACCTCTTCGCTTATGCCGGTGCCGGTGTCGGCGACGCTCAACTCCACGTACTCGCCCCTCGGAAGCCCCAGTGCGGCCACCTCGACGGGCAACTCGATACGGCGCTGACGCGTGGATAGGGTCAGCGTACCTCCCGATGCCATCGCGTCCCGCGCGTTGACGGACAGGTTCAGCAATACCTGCTTCAGCTGTCCTAGGTCAGCGCGGACAGCAGCCGGTTCTGAACTCAAGGCCAAGCGTATTACGATGTGCTCGCCGAGCAAACGCCGCAGCATCGACAGCGTCGTCTCGACCACGGTGTTCAGATTCAGCACCTGCGGCTCCACCACCGCCCGCCTGCTGAATGACAACAGCTGCTTGGTCAACTCGGTCGCGCGATCGCCCGCGTCAAGAATGCCCTCAACCAGCCGCTGCCGTTCATCGTCGGCAGCCATCTCCTCACGCAGCCCTTCGCCGCACCCCACGATGACCGTGAGGAGATTGTTGAAGTCATGCGCCACGCCGGCCGCAAGACGCCCGACGGCGTCAATTTTTTGCGCATGGCGCAACTGCTCTTCGGTGACGCGGTGCTCGGTGATGTCGAGCCCGTAGCCCAGGATATGCTGAATTTCCCCGTCGGTGTCGTACACCGGCGACAGGAAGCGTCGGAAGTACCGTCGTTCGCCGGCACGGGTTAAGAAGGATTCTTCGAACGTTTTGGATTGTCCGTTTTCGACCACTTCGCGGATCAATTGCGTTCGCTGCTTCGATACCTCCGTCGGCAAACCACGAAACGCGCCATACTGCTCGTCGGTCTTGCCGACGATCCATTCGCGCACATCGGGGTCGGCAATCGCACTGGGCGTGACGTATTCGTACACGCCACTCGGCGAGAAGACGGCCAGCTGCGCCGGAAGTGCATCGAGGACGCGTTGATGGAACTCGCTCATGCGGGCGACGGCGCCAGCCGCTTCCTGCTGCTCCGTGACGTCGGTGCACGACCACACCCAGCCGGTCAGAACATCGGCGTCGTAGAGCGCTCGCACCTTCCGTTCGATCGTACGACCGCTGCGCTGACGCAGCCGATCCCGGCGTGGGACCGCTTCCGACGAAAGCCCCGCCACAAACACGTCGGGCTCATGAAACGTCGCAGCGGCAGCACCCAACGGATCATCGAGGGCGGTGTCCTCAAGGTCGAACATGACGCGAAAACGGTCATTGACCAGCACCACCTCACCGCCCACCCGTTCGATCAGGATCGCGACAGGCCATCCACTCTCGAGAGCAAGCGCGTAAATTGAAGCGGTAGCGCTGGGAGGTGGCATGCAGGGCGCAATGGACGAATGGTCTTCGTTGAAGCGAACTCGTTAGCTTACCGTAGAGGGGGTCGATGCGCCAGCGAACACCGCCGTCCTCACCACTCCTCTCATTACGGTGTGTTCATGTCCGCCATCCATTCGGAAACGCACAAGAGCAGTAGCATCGGCTGGCTGCGCGCCGCGGTCCTTGGTGCGAACGATGGACTGATCTCGACCAGCAGTCTCGTAGTGGGCGTTGCGGCCGCGCAGCCCGATCGAGCGTCGGTGGTGGTAGCGGCACTGGCAGGCTTGGTGGCCGGCGCGTTGTCGATGGCGGCGGGCGAGTATGTGTCGGTGAGCTCGCAGTCCGACACCGAGACGGCCGATCTCGCGCGCGAGCAGATGGAGTTAGCCACGCAACCTGAGCACGAACTCGCGGAGCTGGCCGGCATTTATGTGTCGCGCGGACTGAGCCCGGAGCTGGCCACGCAAGTGGCCGTGCAACTCACCGCGCACGACGCGCTCGGCGCACACGCGCGCGATGAGTTGGGCATTCACGACCTCACACGCGCGCGACCCGTCCAAGCGGCGCTGTCCTCGGCCGCGGCCTTTGCTGTGGGCGCCGGGCTGCCCGTGCTCTTCGTCTTCGTCGCCCCCACGGCCACGCTCACACCGATCGTGTTCGGCTCCACCATCATCGCGTTGGGCGGTCTGGGCATGCTCGCGGCGCAGCTCGGTGGCGCGTCGCTGTGGCGCGGTGCGGCACGCGTCACGTTCTGGGGGGCCATCGCTATGCTCTCCACGGCGCTGATCGGCACACTCGTCGGCTCTCCGGTGTAACGCATCGTGCCACCGTCACCCGTTGTGCGGCGTGCTAAGCGCGTCACGCGCACCTTCAAGCAGCAGGTCAGCACCCTCAGTACGACCGTGGGGGCCACCTGGACCGCGTTCGCGGTAAACGGCATCGTCGGTGGCGCGCTGATGCAGTACGGTGTGATTCCACGCACCCTCACCGGGCTGCGCGGCATCCTCTTCGCGCCGTTCCTGCACGCCAACATGCAGCACCTCATCGCCAACACTATTCCGTTTCTGGCGATGGGCTGGCTGGTGATGCTGCGCGACGCGCGACACTTTCTGCCGGTCACCCTCGTCGCGATGCTCGGCTCGGGACTCATGGCCTGGCTGCTCGGCGCGCCCGGCTCCGTGCACATCGGCGCGAGCGGCGTCGTGTTCGGCTACTTCGGCTTTCTGCTGCTCGGCGGCTGGTACGCACGCAGCGTCATGAGCATTTCGCTCAGTATTCTCGTGGCTGTGTTGTGGGGTGGACTCGTGCTCGGTATCGCACCAGGACAGGTGGGTATCAGTTGGCAGTCACACCTGGGTGGGTTCATCGCCGGCGTGCTGGCGGCGCGGCGGTACAAAGGGGCTCGGTAGAGTTGTCGGGATTGCGCCACCCAGGAAAGCTTCACCGCGGATCTTCGCCGATGCCCGCGAATTGAACAGCCAAACATTTTGAATGGGGGCGCGACGGCGAGATCGATCCGTGTGCGTCCGTGTAGATCCGCGGTCATGCAGTTCGTTGTTGCCTTCTTGAACGACGCTACCGCGGATCTTCGCCGATGCCCGCGAATTGAACAGCCGAACATCTTGAATGGGCGTACGACGGCGAGATCGATCCGCGCTCTGTTCGTGTAGATCCGCGGTAATTCAGTGAATGACGTGCACTCCCTGTCCGACTACCGAACCGTCACGCGGATCGAGTCGGGCGTCCCACCGGCTGGCGAACCGCCGGTGGTACAACGTGCGAACACGGATCGATCTCGCCGCTCGCTACACCCGTGATCACCCCTCGAACGGAATCGACCCGGGCGACCGCCACGTTCGTGGCCGTGAACCGTCCGACGAATGGCGTCGGCTGTGATCCGCCACAGATGGCCGCAGTGACCGTGGGCGTGAACTACTCACCCACATTCATCGTGCGCGAGGTCGGCGAGACCTTGACTCGCGCCGGGTCGGCGGGACAAGTGATGTCCGTCAGGTTGTTGCAGCCACTGACCACCACTGCAGCGACGACCAAACAAACAAGAGCGACCATACGCATGTGTGAACAGTAAATGATCCGCGTCTATTCGCGCAAATTCGCGGTCATGCAGTGCAGTGCGCACCCACCAACCTCACTGCAATCGCGCCGCCGCCGCGGCCAGCACTTCTGCTCGCCACGCCTCGATTTGCGCCACCGGCACGCCGCTCTCCGCAGACACAGACTCGCTCGACGCGCCCTGGAGCAACTGCAACACCAACGCCACCCGATCCGCTCCCGAGCGTGTAGGCTCCGCACCAGGCGCCGCCGGCACCGCACTCTTCGGCGTCTCTCGCACCGGTTCGACCGGTGCCGCCGTCGACAGTCGTCGCCGCGCCGCGATCGCCGTGACCACGATGTTGCTCAGGGCGTGAACATAGCGCAGCGTGGCGCGATCAGGCGTGATCGCGGCCATCTCGCCGTCCATCGCGCGGTCCACATACATGCACCCCATGATCTTTCCTGCCACCACAATCGGAAACACGCCGAACTGCGCCACACGCAGGGCGCCGGCCCACCGCGCTTCACTGGCGTTCATGGAACGATCGTTCGGGAGGTAGAGCGGCGTGCGCTGTTGCGTGGCCGTCACCACCGGACCGCCACGGATGTTCATCGGAAAATCGAAATGCGGCAGCAGAGAGTCGATGCCGTCCCCCAGTCCCGAGCGCGCGACCAATCGGCCGTGGTCGGTATCGAGAAGGCACACGATCACGCGATCGAACGGACCGCCGCGTAGCGCGCCTTCCAGCGCTAACAGCAGCACCGCACCCAATGCCGTCCCCGACGACGCGTCGGCCGCGCTCTCGAGCTCTTGCCGCAGGCGATCACGCAACTGCACGGCATCATCTTCGCTCGACGCCGGCACAGCAGCCCATTCGCCGGTTTCGAACGCCGCTGCGCCAATGGCGTAGCGCGCCGCTTCCGACAGCCGCTTGAACCGCTGCCGATCGCTCGGAATGTGCAGACTCGAGAACAGCTCGCGTGTTTCGTTCAGCGCCGACACGATCACGTCGCGCACCTGCTCGCGACTGAGCTTGATCTTCGCGCTATGCTGCTCGATGACGGCTTCCAGTGCGCCCCCGGCAGCATCGGGCGCATGCTCCTGACTATACAGCGCCACCGTCAGGTCATGACTGAACGCGGTCACCGCCGCCGACAGCGACGCCGACGTGGACGCTCGCGCTCGCATGCCTTGCACCACGGCGTCGGGCATCCCCCAGTGACGCGAGACCTCAGCGCCCAGATCGGCATACGGAAAACCCAGCACCACCTTGGTCGCACCCATTTCCGACTTGCCCTCGTCGTGCATCATCGTCTGAATGCGCGCGTAGTCTTCGCCGAAATGGCAAGCGATCAGCACCTCGCCGAGGTTGCGGAACATGCCGCACAAGTGGGCTTCTTCCGGTTCCTCCATGCCAAGCGAGTTCGCCACCTCGCGCGCATGGTTGGCGGTCAGCAGCGACTGCACCATCAGCTCCTTCAACGCCGGCGAGCGGCGATGAAAGTTCTCGAACAGCAGTAGGCTACTGGCCAGCTGACGCACGGTTTTGGCGCCCAACATCATCATGGCGTGCGTCGCGCTCTGAATCGCGCGCCCTGACCGCCGGTAGTGCATGCTGTTCGCGGTACGCACCACACTCAGGGTGAGGCTGTATTCGCGCAGCACCACATTGGCCAAGCGCTGCAGCGAGCTCGCATTGTCGTCCAGCGCCGAGATGGTCTCGATGATCTGTTTCGACAGCGCTGGGAAATCGCTGCCGTCGAGAATGCGGCTCATCCGCGCGCGGACGGGCGATTCTTCGGGTTCGACCGATTCGATCGGCAGCGGTGGGGCGTTGGCTGGCATCACCCCAAGTATCGGCACCACGTAGACCGGCCTTGCGCGCATCGGTACAATCTCTGGGCGACACTTTTCCGACCCACCATTCTCCCGCCCGCCCATGCCCCGTTCTCCTGCCTTCAGCCCGCGCGGTCCAGCCGCCATTGGCCCGTATTCGCATGCCGTCTGGGCCGGCGATCTGCTGTACTGCTCGGGCCAGACACCAATCGATCCGGCCACCAGCAAGCTGATCGACGGCGACGTGACCGCGCAGACGCACCGCGTGTTCGACAACCTGCAGGCGGTGGTCGAGGACGCCGGACTGAGCATGGACGACGTGATCAAGTGCAACGTGTACCTCACCGACATGGCGAATTTTTCCGCCATGAACGCGGCCTACACCACGCGCTTTTCGGCCCCGTTTCCGGCCCGCACCACGGTGGCCGTGGCGGGGCTGCCGCTGAATGCGCAGGTGGAGATCGAACTGGTGGCTAAGCGCCCGTAAGGCGTTGGTGGGACATCCGTTACGCCACGAGGGGCCGGTCCACTGCGGACCGGCCCCTCGTGTATCCCATCAGAACTTTTTATCAGTTCGGTACCAAACGGTTAATTGACCGGGACGGCGAACGTGATGCCATTGGCCGCCAGCAGCGCGCTCATCGCCCGCGCCCGCGCCATGAACGTCTTCGACTCCGTCACGGCCGCTTCCACGGCCGCTTTCGCCGACGTAGCCTGACTTTGCACCGACTCGCTTGGGCTTTCCCACACCCCGAGCATACCACTCTTCACGGCACCGAGGCGCGCCAGCACGTTGGCGTCGTTCGCGCCGAAGCCCGCACCACCACCGCCACCGCCACCGCCACCGCCAGGACCGAACGCCACCACCGGGGCACCCGCGCCGAGCTTAGCGCGGACGGCGTCGAAGTCCTTCCGGAAGGCGGCGAACTGCGTCTTCACGCTGTCGGCCAACGTGGGTGTGGAATCCATCTTAGCCACCGCTTTGCGCACCTCGGCCAGCAGCGCCGTCATCGGCGCCGCGGCCGCGGCGCCGGCCTGCTGCGCACTGTGCAGTTCGGTGGCGAGGGCGTTGTAGGCCACGCGCTGCGCCGCCGTGAGCTGCACCTGCGGGTCCATCACGATCGTGAGCGGCTTCGATTCCACCGTCTTGCCGTCGACCACCAGCGCTACCGTGTACGTGCCGGGCAACACCTGCGGCCCCTGATTGGACCCGCCACCGCCACGACCGAATCCGCCACCGCCACCGGCCCCGCCGGCCGCCGCACACGGGTTCTCCGGCAGATAGCCGATCGTCGGCAGCGGCGTGGGCAAGCCCGCGATCGGGCCGCGACCACCACCGCCGAACGCACCACCGCCACCACCAGGTCCGCCAGCCGGCGGTCCGCCAGCCGGAGGCCCGCCAGCCGGCGCCGCATCGCGGATCGGCTCCACGCGCTGATCCCAGCACACGGTCTGGACACCCGCCACGTTCTTGGCCGCCGGCACCGCCAGTTCACGCACCACCGCGCCGCTAGCATCGCTGATGCGCAGCATCGGGGTGGTGACCGCCTTCTTCAGGTGCAGCTGCAGCACCGTTTCGGTAGGCGGGTTCTCTCCCGTGAAGAACTGATGGCCCCAGAACTCGTCGTTGCGGTCATCCTTGGCCTTCCACTGCAACGACGGGCCCGGCGTGAACAACGTGGCATCGGCCTTTTGCGCCGCGTTGAACTCCTGGATCGGCTCGAGGTGATCGAGAATCCAGAGCGCGCGACCATGCGTGGCCACCAACAGCGCGTTGTCACGCGGATGAATCGTGAGCTCGTCCACGCGCACCGTTGGGAAGTTCGCCTTCAAGCGCTTCCACGACTTGCCGCGATCGAGCGTGAGGAAGATGCCCGTTTCAGTACCCACGTACAGCACGTCGGGATTGCGCGTGTCTTCGGTGAGCGTCTTCACCACTTCGCCGGCCAGCCCCGCGGTGATGGGCTTGAAGGTGGTGCCGAAATCGGTGCTCACCCACACGTACGGCGCGTAGTCGTTGAGACGGTGATTGTCGACGGTGATGTATACCGTGCCCGACTCAAAACGCGACGGCACCACTTCCGACACGAACGCATGACCGGCCGGGAAGCCCGGCAGGTTCTTCGTGATGTTCTGCCACGTGGCGCCGTTGTCCTTCGACATGCTCACCGTGCCGTCATCGGTGCCGGTGTAGAACACCCCCTTCTGCTTCGGCGACTCCGACAATGCCACGATCGTGGGCCACTGCGAAATCCCGTCGTTGCGCGAGATCGCGATATCGCTGCCTTTCAGGCCCATCGTCACGATGCTATCGCGCTTCTCGTTCTTGGTGAGGTCGGGACTGATCGCCGTCCACGAGTCACCGCGGTCGGTGCTCCGGAACACGCGATTGGCCGCCGCCAGCAAGACGCCGGGATCGTTCGGCGACAACAGGAGCGGCGTGTCCCAATGAAAGCGGTACGATTCACCGGCGGTGGCGTTCACCACGTTCTGCGGCGTGGGGCGAATCGCCTTCGACTCGCCGGTCACCTTGTTGCGACGCACCATGTTCCCATCTTGCGACTCGGTGTACACGATGCGCGAGTCACGCAGGTCGGGGATGGCCACGAAACCGTCGCCGCCAAGAATCTGGAACCAGTCGTAGTTGAAGATGCCGCGATTCATGCGCGACGCGCTGGGTCCACACCAGTCGTAGTTGTCCTGCATGCCACCGCACACGTTGTACGGCGTCTCCATGTCGAAGCCCACGTGGTAGAACAACCCCACCGGTACGTTCTCGATGAACTGCCAGGTGCGGCTCATGTCGTACGACGTGGCCAAGCCGCCGTCGTTGCCGATGATCACATGATCCGGATTTTTCGGATCGATCCAGATGCCGTGCACGTCGTCGTGCGTGACGAGCGCGGCATCGGTTTCAAACGTGCGTCCGCCGTCCACCGACAGGTGCAGTCCGACGCCGCCCATGTAGATCCGCTCCGGATTGACCGGATCGATGCGTAGCTGGCTGAAGTACATCGGCCGCGCGTTGGTGTTGCTCTGCTTGGTCCACGTGGCACCACCGTCGGTGGACTTGTAGAGCCCCGACACGCCGGCCACCACACCACGCCCTGCCGGTGCCGCCGGTGCCGCTTCCATGTTCTCGGTCGCGGCCGCGGCGCGCTGCGCGCCCGGCGCCGGACCTTCCACCGTGGCATACACGATGTTCGGGCTCTGACGGAATACGTCCACGGCGATGCGGCCCAACGAACCCGTGGGGAAGCCGGTACCGGTCACTTTAGTCCATGTGTCACCACCATCGGTGGACTTCCACAGCGCACTGCCGGGGCCACCACCGTTCATGCAGCAGGCCGTGCGACGGCGCTGGTACATCGACGCGAAAAGGATGTTCGGATCGGTCGACGACATCACGAGGTCGTTCGCACCCGTGTCGTCGTCACCCTTGAGCACCAGCTTCCAGCTCTTCCCACCGTCGGTGGTCTTGTACACCCCGCGCTCACCGCCCGGGCCGAACAACGGACCGGTCGCCGCCACCAACACCACATCGTTGTTGGTGGGATGCATGACGATGCGATTGATGTGCTTCGACTGCGGGAGCCCCATCATCGCAAAGGTCTTGCCGCCATCGGTCGACTTGTAGACGCCGCTGCCCCACGACGTGCTCTGGCGATTGTTCGACTCGCCGGTGCCCACCCACACCAGATCCGGGTTGATCTGCGACACGGCCACATCACCGATCGCGATCAGCCCCTGGTCCTGAAAGAGCGGCGTGAACAGCGCGCCATTGCTGGTGGTCTTCCATACGCCGCCGTGCGCCGTCCCCACATACCAGATGGCCGGATTGGCTTCGTAAATGGCGAGGTCGGAGACGCGCCCCGACATCGTGGCGGGGCCGATCGAGCGGAAGTGCAGCTTGTCGAATTCCTGCGCGTGCGCCGCAATGGGTGCACACAGGAGCGAGAGCGCCGCCAACGAGGCAGCACGTCGGTGCAGTGTCCTGGACATGAAGGGATTCAGCGGGAGGAGGGGAGCGCGTCGCCGCGGTTACTCAACCGATCAACGGTGCGCTAATGTGGCGAATCCGCCTCGTGCCGTCCATGCCCGGAGACCACGGCGAGCGACCGACAGCGGCTGGAGCACACGCCTCGGGCGGCTAGCGGTGGCGCTGAATGGCGAGATCGTTCAAAAAAGCAACAGCTGGAACACGGATACAAGTCGATTACACGGATCACACGGATAAACAAAAGCGCTCGTCGTTTATCTGTGTGATCGGTGGAATCCAGCTTTCGATCCGTGTTCCTGCCGTTGCCGTTGCCGTCGATGTTGCCGTTCGCAGACCAAAGCTACCGCATGTAATGGCAGTTATACCCGTACGGATTCTTCTGCAAAAAATCCTGATGCTCGCCCTCAGCCGTCCACCACGTCGCTTCCGGCGCGATCTCGGTCGTGATCGGTCGTTTCCACAGCCCCGACTGCGCCACCCGGGCCTTCACAAGCTCCGCCGTGTCGCGCTGCTCAGGCGTGGTGTAGAAGATCGATGAACGGTACTGCGTCCCCACGTCGTTGCCCTGACGGTTCAGCGTGGTCGGATCGTGCAACCGGAAGAACCAGTGCTCCAGCAACGATGCGAAACTGAGCACGGCAGGATCGAACACGATACGCACCGCTTCGGCATGCCCCGATGCGCTGTCGTGCGTGTCGTCATACACCGGGTGCTCGAGCCAACCGCCGGTGTACCCCACGTCGGTATCCAGCACGCCCGGCACGGCGCGCAGAATCTCTTCCACGCCCCAGAAGCAGCCGCCGGCCAAAATCGCGACCTCGGTTGGCCGCTCGCTCATACGAACAACTTCCGGAATTCGCCATACCCTTCCGCGTCGAGCTGCTCGAGCGGAATGAAACGCAAGGACGCGGAGTTGATGCAGTAGCGAAGCCCGCCCGCGTCGCGCGGGCCGTCGTCGAACACATGACCCAAATGCGAGTCGGCGTCTTTCGACCGCACTTCCACCCGACGCATACCGTGCGAGCGGTCTTCCTTCTCCAACACCTGCGGCGCCACCGGCTTCGTGAAGCTTGGCCAGCCGCAGCCGGAATCGAATTTGTCGAGCGACGAAAACAGCGGCTCACCACTCACGATATCGACGTAGAGGCCGTTTTCATGGTGGTCCCAGAAGGCATTGCGGAACGGCGGCTCGGTTCCCGACTGCTGGGTCACCGTGAACTGCTCGCGCGTGAGCGTCCGAGCCAGTTCGTCAACAGGAGGTTTGATGAAGTCAGACATAGTGGAGGATATACACAGAACAGGGGCGCCGAGTGCCCACGACGGAATGCCCACGACGGAGTGCCCACGGCCGTCGCGCTTCCCTATTTTACCAGCGTGCACACTCTCCGTTTCGACAATCGCTTCGTCAACGAACTGCCGGGAGACCCCGACCAGTCGAATCGGCGCCGGCAGGTGCTCGGCGCCGCCTGGAGCGCGGCCGCTCCCACCCCCGTGGCCGACCCCGCGCTGGTGGCCCACGCCCACGAGGTCGCCGCCCTGGTCGGCATCACCGAGCAGCACGTGCAATCGCCCGCCTTTGCCCGGCTGTTTGGGGGGAATGAGCTGCTCCCCGACATGGCTCCGTACGCCGCCTGCTACGGCGGGCATCAGTTCGGCAACTGGGCCGGTCAGCTGGGCGACGGACGGGCCATGTCGCTGGGCGAAGTGGTGAATGCCGCCGGCGAGCGCTGGGAGCTACAACTCAAGGGAGCAGGACCCACGCCATACTCGCGCACCGCCGACGGTCGTGCCGTACTACGCTCGTCGATTCGCGAATTCTTGTGCAGCGAGGCCATGCATCATCTGGGCGTGCCGACCACCCGCGCGCTGTCGCTCGTGTCCACCGGCGATCACGTGGTGCGTGACATGTTTTACAATGGGAACGCGGCACCGGAACCGGGGGCCATCGTCTGCCGCGTCGCACCGTCGTTCATCCGCTTCGGCAACTTCGAAATTCTCGCCGCGCGTGATGATCTCACGTTGCTCGCCCAGCTCGTCGACTTCACCATCGCGCGCGACTTTCCGCAGTTATCCGGCATCGCCGATGTCACCGAGCGTCGCGTAGCGTGGTTTGCCGAGGTGTGCGAACGCACGGCGCACATGATCGTGCACTGGATGCGCGTGGGCTTCGTACACGGCGTCATGAACACCGACAACATGTCGATCCTGGGACTCACGATCGACTACGGTCCGTACGGGTGGCTCGATAATTTCGATCCCACCTGGACGCCCAACACGACCGATGCCAGCATGCGCCGATATCGCTTCGGCCAGCAGCCGGCCATCGCGCAGTGGAATCTCGTGCGCCTGGCCGAAGCGATCGCGCCACTCTTCGAGACGGGCGACGTGCTGCAAAGCGCCCTCGAGCGCTTCGGCGACGTGTACCTGGCCGAATACGAGGCCATGAACGCCGCCAAGTTCGGCTTTGTCGCACGCGGCGAGGCGGAACAACTGCTGGTGCGCGAGGGGTTCGCGCTGCTGTACGAGGCCGAGGTGGACTACACGCTCTTCTTTCGCGCCCTCGGCGAGATCGGCGACACGCTGCCGGCCGACCATCCCATCGGCCTCCTCGGCGACGTGTTCTACGACAACGCCAAACGCGACGCGAAGGCCGATGCACTCAACGCGTGGCTGCGTCGCTGGCACGAATTAGTGCTACAGCATGGCCGGAGTGGCGCCGAGCGTCGTGCCGCCATGCACGCCGTGAATCCGCGCTACGTGCTCCGCAACTATCTCGCGCAGCAGGCCATCGACGCGGCGACCGATGGTGACGCGTCACTCGTGCACACGCTGCTCGAGGTCATGCGCCGGCCGTACGACGACCAGCCGGCATACGCGCACTTTGCCGCACGCAGACCGGAGTGGGCAAGGGTCAAGGCCGGCTGTTCCATGCTGAGCTGTAGTTCGTAACCCGGCCGGCCGCGCTTACTTCCCCGCGCTCTCCTGCTTCGCCTGATTGCGCGTGACGCCGGAAATGAAAACCAACGCCTCACGCTGACTGATCGCCGCGCCCTGCTCCGTGCCGTCGCCCACGTCGAAAATGCGCACGCCAAGGCCGCGAATATCGAAGCGCAGTCGGCCGTCGCCGTACTTCATGTTCTCGATGTACGTGGACGGCACGCTCACCCGGCTTCCGGGCATGTAGACATGCACGGAATCACCGATCAGCTCCAGCGCGAAGCTCTTGTCCGACGAGACGAGCTGCATATCGTCCGGGCCCAGCGTCTGGGCCTGGGCAACTTTGGCGGGCTTCTCGCCGCAGGCCAGGCAACCGAACGTGGTCAGCAGCAGGAGAGTGCGCGTCACGGATGACATGAACGATCTGGCGTAAAATGGGGGAGTAGTCGGCGGGGGTTTCGTGTCGCATCTTGAAAGCCCGTGGAGAACAATATGACGCCGAGCCGATGAGAACATGAAACGCCGCACTTTTCTGCTGGCCGGGCTTGGCACTGGGGGAGCGCTGTTTCTGGGCTGGGCGCTCCTCCCGCCTCGCCAGCGGCTCATCGGGCGTACGCCACCCGACACCGATGGCAATGCCGTCGCCTTGAACGGCTGGCTCACGATCGCGCCCGATGACACGGTCACGGTGGTGGTACCCAAGGCCGAGATGGGGCAGGGCGTGCACACAGCGTTGGCCATGCTCATGACCGAAGAACTCGGGTGCGACTGGGCCCGGGTGCGGGTGGAGCACAGCCCGATCGACAAGATCTACGGCAACATCTCCGCACTCGTGGAAGGGCTGCCCTTCCCCCCCGACGCCAACGGCACGCTGGTGCGCGGTGTCCGCTGGATCATGGCCAAAACGGCCCGCGAAGCGGGCGTCATGATTACCGGCGGGTCGTCGAGTATGCGGGACTGTTGGATGCCCATGCGCGAGGCCGGCGCGTCGGCGCGCGCGTCGCTGATCGCCGCTGCCGCCGCCACATGGGGCGTCGCGATATCCACCTGCCGGGTTGACCAGGGCGTGGTGGTCGGCGCCGACGGTCGGCGCCTGCGCTTTGGCAAACTCGCCGCGATGGCATTGAAGCATCGTCCCGCCGAAATCACGCTCAAGGCAGCGGCCAGCTTCACGCTCATCGGCTCGCCGATCCCGCGACTCGACTCAGCGGCCAAGTCGAACGGCACCGCGACCTACGGCATCGACGTGTCACTGCCCAACATGCTCTATGCGGCGGTCGTGATGAGCCCGTTCGGCGTAACCACGGCGCCCGTCGTCTCCGACGCCCAGAGAGAGCAGAGTCGCGCCATGCCCGGCGTGCGCGCGCTGATCACGCTGCCCGGCAGCAAGTACGGCGATCCGCCGGCGCTGGCGGTGGTGGCCGAGTCCTGGTGGCAGGCACACAAAGCCGCGAACGCGCTGTCAACGGCGGCGGCCACAGCGAACATGAGTGCGGTCTCCACCGTGACGGTGATGCAGGACATCCGCAACACCGTGCGCAACGATGACGGCATGCCGATACGCTTCTACGGCGGAGCGAAGCAAACGCTCGAGGAATCCACCCGCACGATCGACGCCACGTACGAAGCACCGTTTCTCCCGCATGCCACGATGGAGCCGATGAATGCCACGGTGCGCGTCTCCACCGAGGGCGCTGAACTGTGGGTCGGCACGCAGACGCCGGGCTACGCGCGCGCCGCGGTGGCGCACGTGCTTGAACTCCACGAAGAGCATGTCACGGTGCATCAGCAGCTGCTCGGCGGTGGCTTTGGCCGTCGACTTGATGTCGACTACGTCGCACAGGCGGCCGCGATCGCCAAGGCGACGCCGGGAGTCCCGGTGCAGCTGATCTGGTCTCGCGAAGACGATCTGCGGCATGATTTTTATCGACCAGCCACGGTGTCACGGCTGCGCGCGGCGCTCGACACCGATGGGCGCGTCACGGCCTTCGTGGCGCACTCGGCGGGACAGGCCCCGTTCAAAGCGCACAGCAAGCGCGTGGGATTTCTGTTCACGATGTACGGCCCCGATCGCACCGCCGCCCAGGGCACGTGGGATCAGCCCTATGCCTTTCCCGCGCTGCACGCCTCGCACAGTGAGACCCAGAGTGGGATTCCAGTCGGCTCGTGGCGCAGTGTCGGGCATTCGCATCAGGCATTCTTTGTGGAGAGCTTCATCGACGAACTCGCGGCGGTGGCCAAGCAGGATCCGGCCGCGTACCGTGCCGCCATGCTGCAGTCACATCCGCGGGCCCTGCGCGTGTTGCAGCTCGCCGCCGAGAAGAGTGGATGGGGGACATCGCTCGAGCCGACGGCCGACGGCCGACCGCGTGCCCGCGGCATTGCTTTGCACGCGGCGTTCGGCTCGATCGTCGCCGAAGTCGCCGAAGTATCGGTGGCACTCGACGGTCGCATTCGCGTGCATCGCGTAGTCGCCGCTGTCGATTGCGGACTTCCCGTGAATCCGAACATCATTCGGCAACAGATCGAGGGCGGCATCATCGACGGACTCTCCACGGCGCTCTACGGCGGGCTGGCGATCAGCAACGGAACACCACGCCAGTCCAACTTCCATGACTATCGCTTGCTGCGCATCGACGAGTGCCCCGTGATCGAGATGCACATCGTGCCCAGTCTCGACGTGCCGTCTGGTGTCGGCGAGCCAGGACTCCCACCCATCGCGCCCGCTGTAGCGAACGCCCTGTTCACGCTCACCGGCACACGCCTGCGCTCGCTGCCGCTGCGTATGCCGAGTGAGGCCGCATCATGACAACGCCGAATGTTGTTCCGATCGAGCTGGTCGTGAACGGAGCGCCGACTATGGTCAGCGTGGATGCCGACACGCCCTTGCTCTGGGTGCTGCGGCAGACGCTCGCACTACCCGGTACGAAGTTCGGCTGCGGCATCGCCGCCTGCGGTGTGTGCATGGTGCATCTCGACGGCGTGCCGGTGCCCGCCTGTGTCACGCCGGTGTCGGCCGCCATTGGTAAGGCGATCACCACGATCGAAGGCATTCGCGGTCCAGTGGCCGACGCGGTGCAGCGCAGTTGGGCCGCGCTCGACGTGCCGCAGTGCGGATACTGTCAGTCCGGCCAAGTCATGTCAGCGGTGGCGCTGCTGAGCGCAAATTCGACACCATCGGATGCCGACATCGATACGGCGATGCAAGGCAATCTCTGTCGGTGCGGTGCCTATCCACGTATTCGCGCAGCCATTCATCGCGCCGCGGAGGCGCTGCCCACCCCATCGCAACGAGTGAGCGCGATCACGCCGCTCACACCGTAACGCGCATGTCACCCACCCTGCTCTCGTCGCTCAAGGCGCTGCATGTGCTGGCGGCGATCCTGTTCGTTGGTAACGTGATCGTGACCGGCATCTGGACGGCGATCTTCTTTCGCGCGCGCCACACCCACGATTTCCGGGTCGCGGCGCGCGCGATTGCGTTCACCGATTGGCTGTTCACGGTGGGCGGCGGGGCACTGCTCACGATCACCGGCGTGTCACTCGCCATCGGCCGCGGCTATCCGATGTGGGGAACGCCGTGGATCCGTCAGGCAATAGTGGCACTGGCCATCTCGACCGTGATGTGGCTGGTGTTGCTGGTACCGGCGCAACGCATCATGCTGCGGCCGTCGTTCGGCGACGCCGAGGACGCACGACTGGTGCGCGCCTACTCGCGCTGGAACGTTGCCGGCTGGACGGCGACCGCGCCGCTGATCTACGCGGTGTGGTGCATGGTGGCAAAGCCGGCGTGAGTGCGCGCCTACCGTCCGCCGCGCGGAATGCGGGGCGGTCCGGAGCCCAGCGGTGCGGTGGGCGGCGCAATGGAACGCGCGGCACGACGACCGAAGGCAATGCGCCCAACCTTGCGCGTCACCATCACCAGCAACATCACCACCGACAGGAGCGCCACGAGCGGCAGAAAGATCGCGAGCACGCTCGTAACCAGGGCACCGATCAGCTCCATGGTGGAGACCACCGGATTGCCCACACCACCGGTGAGCGTCGTCGACTTGAAGCGCGTGAGCACCGATGCGCCTTGCGTTATGCCCGCCGTTCCCCCGGCAATGAGGACCACACTCCACTTCACGAGCGGCGGCAGATCCACCACCACCGACGCCGCCGCGAGCATGCCGGCCACCAGCGCCGTCGGCGTCGCGATCACGTCGAGCAGCTGATCGATCCACGGCATGGCGTAGGCGCCGACCTCGAGCAACGTCGCGATGGCGAGGGCCGCAATGGCCGGCGTAGTGGCCAGCCAAGCGAAGCCGGGCGACAGCTCCAGCACGCCGCTCTTGGCCGCAATCGCCACCGCCAGCAAAGGCACGAACACCCGAAAGCCCGCGGCGGCCGCGAGACCGAGACCGATCGCCACACCCAGCAGGGCGTCACTCGTGAGGAACGCATCCGGTCGCATGCACAAGAGATAGCACCGCGCCGTTCCGCCCGCGACGCCTGCACACTACTCTGGTGCCATGCGGCTTTTCCGGTGGCTCTTTCTGGCGACGCTGTCGCTGGTGCTCATGGTGCAGCTCCGTCTGATCGACGGCGCGCTTGCGTCGCCCGACACCCCGTGGGGCATAGTCGGCTTCGAGCTGGCGTTTACCCGCGAACGCGCCGCCGCCATCATCGCGGTCTGGGCCAGCATGGGCGTCACGGAAAGCGCACTCGTCAGTCTTGGGGTCGACGTGGCGTTTCTGCTGGTCTATCCGTTCATGTTCCGGAGCCTCACGCAACTGCTGCGGCGCGACGACGGCTCGGCCTTTCAGCGGCTGGGCGCGCGGCTGTCCGCCGTGGTGCTCATCTGCATCCCGCTCGACGCGCTCGAGAACGCCCTGCTCTGGCGTGAACTCGTGGCCGGCGCATCAACGCCGCTCG
>CAITQY010000247.1 GCA_903894655.1 uncultured Gemmatimonadota bacterium | reverse complement strand
CACCGTGGTGTGCAGCGACTGGTACCCATTGGACTTCGGCTGCGCGATGTAGTCCTTGATGCGCTCCTGCACCGGCGTCCATCCATCGTGGATGACGCCGAGGGCGTGGTAGCACTCGAGCACGTTCGGCACGATCACACGAATGGCGAGCAGGTCATAGATGTCCTCGTACGGACGGTCTCGCTGCTGCATCTTCTTGTAAATCGACCACAGGTGCTTCGGCCGGCCCGTCACCTCGACGTCGGCGATCCCGGCGTCCGACAACCGCTTCTCGAGCGGCTCACGCATCTGCGCGATCAACTGCTCGCGTTCAGCGCGCTTCGCCGCCACCAACTTGGCGAGCGTCTTGTACGCATCAGGCTCGAGATGCTTGAACGCGAGATCCTCGAGCTCCCAGCGCACCTTCGCCATACCGAAGCGGTGAGCCAGCGGCGCGTAGAGGTCGCGCGTTTCCTGAGCAATGCGTCGCCGCTTCTCCGGCGCGAGATAGTCGAGGGTGCGCATGTTGTGCAGTCGATCGGCCAGCTTGATCAGGATGACGCGGGCATCCTTGGCGATCGACAGCAGCAACTTGCGATAGTTCTCGACCTGCCGCTCCTCGCGGGACGAGAGCGGCAGATTGGCAATCTTCGTGAGGCCATCGACGATCTGCGCGATCTCGGATCCGAACTCGCGAGCGACGTCCTCGATCGTGATGTCGGTGTCCTCAACGATGTCGTGCAGCAATCCACTGACCACCGTCGTCGTATCGAGCTGCAAGTCCGCCAGAATTCGCGCGACCTCGATGCAGTGCGAGACGTACGGTTCGCCGGAATGACGCACCTGCCCCGCATGCGCGACGTCAGAAAACTTGTACGCGCGCACGAGGAGCTCATGGTCGAGCCGATCATAGGAGATATCGGCACTCGGCCCGAATCCGGGAATCATCTCGTGCAGCGCGATCGTTGTCACAGCAGACCTGCCTCCGCAAAGCTCACATAGCGTCCACGGCCCACGATGATGTGGTCGTGCACCGGGATATCCAGCAAGCGCCCGGCCGCCACCAACTGTTCTGTCACCGCCTTGTCTTCCGCTGACGGCGTCGGGTCGCCACTCGGATGATTATGCACCAAGATCACCGCAGCGGCCCGCTCGGCAATCGCCTCCCGAAACACCTCCCGCGGATGCACCAGCGACGAGTTTAACAGTCCTCGCGTGATCAGCACGTCGCGTTCGAGACGATGCTGCGCGTCGAGGATCGCGACATGGAATTCTTCCACCGGCGCATCCTGCAATCGAGGCGCAAAGAACGCCGCCACGTCGCGCGGACCACGGAGCGGCACCCCGGCCTGACGCGCCTCACCGGCCATACGCAGCCCAAGTTCGAGCGCGGCATGCACCGCCGTGGCCCTCGCTCGTCCCACGCCACGTACCCGCGTCAGCGCCGCCAACGGCATCGATCCAAGCCGCCCGAGGGACCCACCAGCCTGGTCGAGTACGAGCTGGGCGCAGGCCAGCACGGACGCGCCCTTGCCTCCGGAGCCGAGCACCGTCGCGATCAACTCGGTGGTACTCAGCGCTTGCGCACCAAGACTCCGAAGCCGTTCACGCGGCCGATCGACGTTCGGCATCTCTTTGATCTTAAGGGCAGCAGCGGGAGGCTGGCTAGTCGGGACCGTCACGGATTCACTCCAGGAGAAAGGGGACATGCATCCCGACAGGATGCGGAGTCCTTCCTGTAACCACGGTACCGGCGCGCTGCACGCAGGTCCATTTCGCCGAATGACCACTTCGTCGCCTGACCGACCGATGCCGCCGACCGATGGTTCCGGCCGTTACGCCCCCTCCTCTGGCGTCAAACGGACGTGCGAGACGCGCAGTGTGGCGTGTGGACGGACGTGGGGTAGTGGTACACAGAAGCCCCCGCCACCGGAATCCGT
>CAITQY010000246.1 GCA_903894655.1 uncultured Gemmatimonadota bacterium | reverse complement strand
GCGGGCCCGCGTGATGATCGTGAACTATCCGGGCAATCCCACCACGGCGACGATCACGCTCGACGACCACGCGCGGCTCGTGGACTTCGCCGCGCGTCATGACATCCTGTTGATCAGTGACTTGGCGTATAGTGAGCTGTCGTACGACGGGTATGTCGTGCCCAGTGTGCTCCAAGTGCCTGGCGCGTCGCGGGTGGCCGTGGAGATGCACACGTGCAGTAAGAGCTTCAACATGGCCGGTGTGCGCATCGCGTTCGTGGCCGGGAAGCGAGAGGCGATTGCGCAGCTCGATGCCTACCGGTCGAACATCGGGTACGGCGTGAGCACGTTGGCGCAGATGGCCGGTACCGCCGCGTTCACGCATCATGAAGCGATCGTGCCACCCATTGTGGCCGAGTACCGCATTCGCCGCGATGCGCTGGTGGCGGCGATGCAGACGGGGGGATGGGATGTGCAGGCGCCGAAGGCCACCATGTATCTCTGGCTTCCCGTGCCGGTGGGGTACGACGACTGGGGCTGGGTGGATGCCCTGATGGAGGGGCCGGGCGTGGTCGTGACGCCGGGCATCGCGTTCGGCGACGCGGGACGCGGGCGATTCCGTGTGTCGCTGGTGCAATCGGCTGCCGTGTTGACGACCGCGGCCGCGGCCATCACCTCGATGCCCGCGGCCACGCCGACGCTCTGAGACGTACCGACGGTGATGGGCACTAATATCTTTCAGTGCTGAGATATTTTAGCTTCCCCAGAAGGCGAAGCATTCCGGTTTTTGCCTTGTTCGCTGGTGCCGAGGTCAATGATCTTTCAGATGTGATCCGTTCGACCGCTTGATCTGACGCGGCGTTCGGCGCGGTCACCACGGCGCCGCGTCTTCTGCGCATCCTGGGCCGATGCATGGCGCGTGATCGGGGTGCGCGCGATCGCCATCCGACCACCCGTGAGCACGCGTCGCGTGCTGGCACGTTGCCTTAATCCGTTCCTTCCGATCACCTGATTGACGTGTTGACGATTCCCATCGAAGCGACTGTTCCCGACGACGACGCGACGCAGGCGGCGTTGGTCGACGCGACGGATATGGCCCCAGCCGAGGAGGAGACGACTGAGGTGGTCGTACCGGAGGTGGTCGTGCCGGAGGTGGTCGTGCCGGATCGCGCTGACGCGCCGGTGTCCGAGATCGCGGAGCGATTCCTAAAAGTGGTGCTCGCGCACGTGCCGCTCGCGCGCATCGAGGAGTTGCACTTGTTCTCGCCGTTGCGACAGGGTGGCGTGGAAACGGGCATCGCCGTGATCGCCGCGCGTGTGCCCGTCGTGGTGGTCGAGCAGCCGGCGGCACCGGAGCTGCCGTTCGAAGACGACGCGGTCGCGCTGTCGGAAAGGGTTGAGCCGGTGGCCGATGAGCCGGTGGCGGACGAGCCGGTGGCGGACGAGCCGGTGGCGGACGAGCCGGTGGCGGACGCGGTCGTGGCCGACGTCGACGTCGATGCCGACGACGTGGCGGTCATCGAAACGCAGCCGGTGCCGCGCATCCGGCATACGGTGTACACGGCGCGCTACCGGCTGGTGCAGAAGGGGCCCGAGCGCGGCAAGTGGGAAGCCGATGTGGTGGCCGAAGCGGAAGCACCGCTGATCACCGTCGATCTCGTGGTGCGTGGAGTGCAACGCCGCGCGGGCGAGGAGTCGGAAATCGTGCGCTACTCGGCGCGACAGCTGGCGCACGCCGTGCGCGTGCCGTACCCCGCGGTCTGATTCGCGCGGCGAGCGATTGCGCATGAGTGATTCGCCGGACGCCACGACGAGTGCGGTGGCTATTGCGGGGGACCGGGAGGCGTTTCGCGTGTTTCTGCGCGAACACAATCTCCCGGCTACGGCGCAGCGTCTGGCGATCGCCGATGTCGTCCTGGGGACCGACCGGCACTTGTCGGCTGAGGATGTGGCGCGCGAGTTGCGCGCGCACGGGGGCACGGCGGGTACGGCGACCGTGTATCGCACGCTCGAAGTGCTCGTGCGCAGTGGTCTCGTGGTGGAGCGCGACTTTGGGGAAGGTTTCAAGCGGTACGAAGCATCACGCGGTATTCCGCATCACGAGCATCTGTTGTGCACGGTGTGCGGCAAGGTGACGGAATTTCGTGACGAACGACTAGAACGCATGACGACGCTGTTGGCCGAGGCGCACGACTTCTCGCGCCAACGTCACCGGCTTGTCATTTACGGTCTGTGCGGCACTTGCCGTCGTGGACTTCCCTCCAGCACTGCGAGTGCGCGTCGTGGCTCCTGATTCCCTGACTGTTCTGGTCGCGTTCACCGCGGGGTTGCTGAGTTTTCTCAGTCCGTGCGTGCTTCCGCTTGTGCCGAGCTACATCACGTTCATCACGGGCATGGGACTCGACGATGTGTCGCGCTCCCGGCGGGCGGCACTGACGCACGCGGTGCTGTTCGTGCTCGGTTTCTCGTTCATCTTCGTGGCGCTCGGCGCTGGCGCCACTGCGTTCGGCCAGTTGATGCTCGCCTACCGCGAGTGGATTGCCCGCGTGGGCGGTGCGCTCATGGTGCTGATGGGGCTCTGGATGCTTGGTGTGCTGAACATCGGGGCGTTGCAGCAGGAACGCCGTGTGCATCTCAGTGACAAGCCGATGGGCTACCTTGGCACGGTCCTGGTTGGGATCGCCTTCGGCGCAGGCTGGACCCCCTGTCTGGGCCCGACGCTCGGCGCGATTCTCTTGCTGGCGGCCAACGAGTCGCAGCTGGGCCAGGGGATCACCCTGCTGTCGTTCTACTCACTGGGGTTGGCGGTGCCTTTCCTGTTGAGCGCACTGGCGATCGACCGCTTCCTTGGATTTTTCCAGCGGTTCAAGAAAAATCTGGGGCTCGTGAATCGCATTGCCGGCGTGCTGCTGATCCTCGTCGGGGTGCTGATGTTCACCGGGTGGTTTGCACGATTGGCGGCGATTCTGCAGCCGCTCACGCCAGCGTTCCTGGTTGAGCGGCTCTAGCGGACGCGAGCGTTCTTCCGCGCCCTAGGCGGCCTCGATCGCCTCGAGCAACTGCTGGCGCTGGAGCAGCGCCGTGTAGCGTTGTCCGAGGCGGACAAGCTCCTCGTGCGTGCCCTGCTCAACGATGCGACCGTCGTCGAGCACGAGGATATGATCGGCATCGCGCACGGCGCTGACGCGATGTGATGCGATCAACGCCGTGCGCCCCTGCAGGGCGGTGCGCAACTCGTGCAGGATAGCAGCTTCGGTCTGCGTGTCCACGGCGGACAGGGCATCGTCGAGCAACACGACGCGTGGAGAACGGGCCAGTGCGCGAGCCAACGCGGTACGCTGCTTCTGTCCACCCGACAGGTTGATGCCACGCTCGCCGAGCCGCGTGTCGAAGCCGTCGGGGAGTCCGGCGATGGTGTCACGCAACTGCGCGCTATCGGTGGCGTGTTCCATCCGTTCATGATCGGGCACGTTGAGCCCGTAGCCGATGTTTTCGCCCATCGTCTCACTGAAGAGCAGGGCTTCTTGGGGGACGTAGCCAAGCTCGGCGCGGAGCGCGCCAATCGGCAGCTCGCGGATGTCGACGCCGTCGAGCAGCACCTGTCCTTCCTGCGGATCGAAGAATCGCGGCAGGAGATCCATGAGCGCACTCTTGCCGGAGCCGGTGGCACCGACGATGGCCAATGTGCCGCCGGCGGGAAGGTGGAAGGAGAGATCGCGGAGGATCCAGCGCGAGTCGGACGGGGTCGCGCCGTCCGGTGTTTTCTCGTAGTTGGCGTCGCGCGCGGCGCCGTCTTCACTCACGATGACGGGGCGCGGATACCGGAACGACACGTGTCTGAACTCGACCGTGCGTCCCCCTTGCTGTGCATCGATGCCGCTCACGGCGACCGGGAGATGCGCGGTGCCGGTGTCTTGCACCGATAGCGGCTCCGCGTCGAGTAGTTCCAGCACGCGGGTCATCGAGGCGGCGGCGCGCTGAAACAGATTCGTGGTCCAGCCGAGCGCGATGAGCGGCCACGTGAGTTGCGCGAGATAGATGCCGAAGGCGACGTAGCCACCCACGGTGATCTGGCCTTGGATGAGCAGACGTCCACCGACGCCGATCGTGAGTGCACTCCCGAGGCCAGCCAGCAGGCCGAAGCCTGGGTTCATGATGCCGTTCAGCTTGGCGAGCCGCATGTTGGCGGTGAGGTACTTGTCGCCAAGGGTGACGAATCGCGCGGTCTCGGCCCGCTCCTGCCGGTAGGCCCGGACGACGCGTACGCCGGAGAGGTTCTCCTGGGCGCGGGTGGTGAGCTGACTGAACTGTGACTGCACCGCTTCGAAGCGGTCGTGCACCAAGCGCCCGAGGCGCAGCATGAGCACGGGGAGGCCGATCATGGGGAGGAGCGCCACGGCCGTGAGTAGCGGGCTGATGCGGACCATCATGATGATCGCGAACAGAGCGCCGAAGATGGTGTTGACGAGGTACATCACCGCCGGCCCGGCGGCCATCCGGATGGCCCCCAGATCGTTCGTGAGGCGGGCCATCAGATCCCCGGTGCGCCAGCGGGCGTACCAACTGGCATCGAGGATGCTGAGGCGGGCGAAGATGTCCTGCCGGAGGTCGGTCTCGATGCGGCGACTGATTCCATTCAACAGCAACCGCATGGTAAAGCGTAGCACGCCGCTCGCAACGGCCGTGATCAGCAACACCCCGCCAAGGCGCATGATGGTGCTCACGGGCGCGCCGGCACGGAGATCGTCGACCCCGCGTTGCAGCAGGAACGGAATGACGCTGGCCAGAAATGCGGCCACGACCACCGATGACAGCCCGCGTGCAACTTGCCACCGGTACGGGTGGTAGTAAGGAAGCAGACGTCGCAGGGCACGCCGTGCTGGCATCGGCGAGATTCCGCGTATATCTCCGTTCATCGTACTCCGAGTCTCGTGCCGCGACGCGTTCGATCTCATTTCATCCCGCGGGTGTATCCCGCGTCTCTTTCACAGGAGTTTCTGTATGGCTCAATATATTCGTGCGGCACGTGCCACGATGATCCTATCGGCGTTCGCGCTGGCCGCGCTGGCCGCGTGCGGAGAGAAGTCTGCCGACAACGCGTCTCTGAACGCCGACAGCACCCTTGGCCGCGACCTGGCGATGGCGACGGACTCGACACAGCCGACGCTTCAGGACGTGCCGGTGACGCCACCGCCTGCTCCGGCCGTCGAAGCGCCGGTACCCGCGGCGGTACCGAAGCCCGCCGCACCGAAGCCGCGTCCGGCGCCGTCTGCTCCCCCGTCGGTCACGCCGTCCCCCACGCCCGCCCCGACCCCGGCGCCGGTCGCCGTGACGGGCGTTGTGGCCTCGGGTACGTCATTCCGCTTCGCCGCGAGCAACAAGGTGTGCAGCAACACGGTGACCGTTGGTGAGACGTTCACGGCGTCGCTGGAAGAATCGGTGACGGCAACGAACGGTGTTGTGATTCCGGACGGCGCGACAGGCACGTTTGCGGTGGCGGGAGCGACGACGGCGAAGAATGCGAACGACCAGACGTCGTTGACGGTGCAGTTGGTGTCGGTGACGTACGGCGGTCGCACGTACCCGCTGGAAGCGACCGTGCAGTCGGTGACGACCGAGCGCGTGCGCAGCGCGTCGAAGGGCACCGATGCGAAGAAGGTCGCGAGTGGCGCGATCATCGGCGCGATCGCTGGCCAGATCCTCGGCAAGAACACGAGGGGGACGGTGATCGGTGCGGCGGCTGGTGCCGCAGCGGGTACGGCGGCGGCAGCGGCCACGGCGAACTTCGACACGTGCATCAACGCGGGCGCTGGCATCAGCGCGACATTGGACGCGCCGGTGACGGTGCGGCCAGCAGCGACGCCTTAAGTTCGACTACTAACGGCGCTAAGAGTGAACGGCGCTAAGAGTAACGGGCGTTAACGTTAGGGGCGCTAAGAGTAAATGGCGCTACGAGCGCAACCGCATAGGAACGAGAGCCCCGTGACCATTGGTCACGGGGCTCTCTCTCTTCCGATGCCGTTCACGCCGTTCATTATTCGCGCCGTTAACCTTCGCGCCGTTTATTCATAGCGCCGTTCACTCTTAACGCCGTTCATCAGTTCAGTACCCAACCGCTCTCCCACTCCGCCTCGGCTCCGGTGTCCCTTCCCATCCCCCTTTCACGCGCATGATCGCGTTGATGTTCACAAGCGCGCGCAGCTTTCGCATGGAGTAGCCCATCTTCGTGAGCGAGTCGAGCACGGCCGGCTGGATGCCGCCATCCTCGTACGTCAGCGAATCGGGCAGAGCCTGATGGTGCACGCGCGGCGCGCGCATGGCGTCGGCGAGTGACATGTGATGATCGATCACATTCAGGATGACCTGCGTGGTGCCCGTGATGATCGTGGGGCCGCCGGCGGCGCCGACCACG
>CAITQY010000245.1 GCA_903894655.1 uncultured Gemmatimonadota bacterium | reverse complement strand
GTAGTATCGTCCCCGTCGGTCGCTGCGCCCGACGCCGCATCGGCTGCGCCGGCAGCCCCGTTGCCAGCCGATCGTCCGCGTCCGCGCCCCGTCGTCCCCGGCGCGCCGCGCCCGGGCCGCATGGGTGGCGCGCCGAACTTTGGTGGAGCTCGTCCGATTGCCTCCGCCGCCCCTGGCGGCGGATTAGGGCAGGGCCAGCGTCGTGATGATCGTCGCCCCGGCGGCCCGCAGGGCGGTCAGGGCGGAGCGCCCGGTGGTGGTCAGGGTGGACCGCCGGGTCAGAGTGGCCAAGGCACCGCCATCGCCGCCAGCGCGCAGAGCCAGCAGCGCCGTGGCAAGAAGGGCAAGCGCGGAGCCGTCGATCAGGAAGCCGTGTCAGCCAACATCACGAAGACGATGACCGCCATGCGCGGCGCGGCGCCGCGCGGTCGTGGCGGACGTCGCTTCGGGTCCGACATGCGCGCCGAGATCGAGGAGCAGCGCGTCGCCGCGGTCGAGAAGGAACGCAAAACCGTCCGCGTGAACGAATTCATCACCGTGTCGGAACTCGCCAAAATCCTTGGTGTTACCGCCACACAGATCGTCGGCTTCGCGTTCAAGACGCTGGGCCTCATGGTCACCATCAATCAGCGTCTCGACTTCGACCAGATCGAGTTGATCGCCGGCGAGTTCGGTTTCCAGGCCGTCAAGGAAAGCGATTACGCCGCCGACCTGCAGGAAGAACAGATCGCAGACGCGCCGGAAGACCTCCGGTCGCGCCCGCCCGTCGTCACGATCATGGGGCACGTGGACCATGGTAAGACGTCGCTGCTCGACTACATCCGGAAAGCCAACGTGGTCGCCGGCGAAGCCGGCGGCATCACGCAGCACATCGGTGCCTACCACGTGGAGGTCGCCAACGCGCGTACCATCACGTTCCTCGACACCCCGGGTCACGAAGCGTTTACCGCCATGCGTGCCCGCGGCGCTCAGGTCACCGACATCGTGGTCATCGTGATCGCGGCCGACGACCAAGTCATGCCGCAAACCGTCGAAGCGATCTCGCATGCGAAGAGCGCCGGCGTGCCCATCATCATTGCCATCAACAAGGTCGACCTGCCCACGGCGCAGATTGCCAAGGTCAAGCAAGACCTGCTGCAGCACGAAGTCGTCCTCGAAGAATTCGGCGGTACCGTGCTGCATTCCGAGATCTCGGCGAAGAAGGGAACTGGCATCGACGCACTCCTCGATCAGATCCTGCTTCAGGCGGATATTCTCGAGCTCAAAGCCAATCCGTCGCGTCGTGCGGTCGGGTCGGTGGTCGAAGCCCAGCTCGACCAGGGCAAGGGACCGGTCGCGACCGTGCTCGTACAGAATGGTACGCTCAAGGTCGGTGACGACTACATCTGCGGCATCTACTCCGGCCGTGTGCGCGCCATGCTCGACGAGCGTGGCAAGTCTGTGAAGTCGGCTGGCCCGGCCATCCCGGTGCAGATTTTGGGACTCAGCGGTGTCCCGATGGCCGGCGACCAGCTGCTGGTGGTCGAAGACGCCTCCGAAGCGCGCGATATCGCGCAGCGTCGCGAACGTCTCGATCGTGAAGCGAAGAGCCGCCGCAGCACGCGTGGGCTCGTCTCGCTCGAAGACTTCATGTCGCAGACCAGCGCCGGCCAGAAGCGCTCGTTGCGGTTGGTCATCAAGGCCGACCAAGGTGGTCCGGCCGAGGCCCTGGCCGATGCCCTCGGTCAGCTCTCCAACCCCGAAGTGCAGGTCGAAATCCTGCACCGCGGCGTCGGTGCGATCGCCGAGACGGACATCCTGCTCGCCAAGGCCTCGGGAGCCATCATTATCGGCTTCCACGTGCGTCCCGACAACAACGCCCGTGCGGCAGCCGAGCGCGAAGGCGTGGATATCAAGCTCTATCGCATCATCTACGAGGCCGTGGCCGATGTGAAGGCCGCCCTCGAAGGCATGCTGCGCCCGGAGTCGCGCGAAGTGGTGTACGGCGAAGCCGAGGTGCGCGAAACGTTCAAGGTCGCCCGTGTCGGAACGATCGCCGGCTGCATCGTGCGCTCGGGCAACATGAACCGGAAGGGACGTATGCGCGTCATCCGGGACGGCGTCGAGATGTACGACGGCGGCATCGCCTCACTGCGTCGCTTCAAGGACGATGTGAACGAAGTAAAGGAAGGCTACGAGTGCGGTATCGGCATCGAGAACTTCAACGACGTAAAAATCGGTGACGTGTTCGAATGCTACCGCACGGAAGAAGTGGCTCGTACTCTCGACCAGGCGTCAAAGTCCTGAGGAGGCAGTATGGGCGAACCGCGGCGGCCTGACCGCGTCGCCGAGTCCATTCGCGAACAAGTGGCGACCTTCCTTGCAGAAGGCGCCAAGGACCCGCGAATTCGTGGCTTCGTCACCGTGACAGCGGTGGAGATGACACGGGACCTTCGGCACGCCAACGTGTTCGTGAGCGTGATGGGAGACGAGGCGGCCATCAAGGCTACCTTTCAGGGACTCGGTAGCGTTGCGTCACACTTGCGCTCCATGCTCGGCAAGACGCTGCGCTTACGGAACGCGCCGGAGATTCATTTCAAGGCCGACGAGAGCATTGCGCATGCATCGCGCATCGAACAGCTCTTGGCGCAAATCCGCACCGATCGTGATGCCGTGGCGGAAGCCACGAATGACGCCGATTCGGCGGCCGGAGATGTCCCCGGCCCGTCGGGAACATCGTCCTCCGCCGAATGACTACGACCCGCTCGGCGTGATGGTGCGCTGACGCGGGCGGAGGGACGACGTCATGATCACATCAGGATTGCTGTATGTCGACAAGCCGGCGGGGATGACCTCGCACGATGTCGTCAGTGTCGTGCGACGCGCGGCCCGATCCAAGCGGGTCGGGCACGCCGGCACGCTTGACCCGTTCGCCACAGGGTTGCTCGTCCTGGCGGTCAACGCCGCCACGCGTCTGCTGCCGTACGTCGTTGGTGAGCCGAAAGTCTACGACGCGGTGATTCGCTTCGGCCACGAGACGGATACCGACGATCGCACCGGTGAGGTCACCCGGGAAGCGACGCCCCCGGCCGCCAAAGTGCTCGCGCATCCCGATGCCTCGCCGCTTCGCGACGCCATTACGGCGCTCACCGGCCGGCTCGCACAGGTACCGCCCGCCTTCTCCGCCAAGCACGTCAACGGGGAACGGGCCTATGCGATAGCGCGCCGCGGTGAAGTCGTCGAACTCCCCCCCGTCAGTGTGCATGTCATGCGCTGGGAGTGGCTGGCGAGTACGCCGGATTCGCTCACCGCGCGGATCACCTGTGGCGGCGGAACCTACATTCGGGCGCTCGCCCGAGATCTCGGACGCGCGCTCGGCAGTGCGGCGCACTGTGAAAGTCTGCGCCGCGTGGCCAGCGGCGCGGCGCACGTGGATGATGCGGAACCCCTCGAGCGGCTCGAGCGAGGAAGCATCGTCGAGGGCCGCATCCTGTTGCGCTCACCGCTCTCGGCCCTGGGAGCGATTGCCCATGAGCCGCTCGACGAGGCGGGACTGGCCGCGCTCCGGGTGGGTCGCCGCCTCCCCGCCAGCGCTCCGGGCGCTCGCGGCGCGCTGCTCTGGCGCGACACAGTCGTGGCCATCGCCGAACGCGTGGCCGATGACTGGTGGCAGCCGCGCGTCGTGATGCTCGCCGATGAGGCCGCGACATGACGTCCGTCTGGTCCGATCCCGTCGGGTTGCCGATTGGTGAGTCCGGCGCCGTCATCACAGTGGGCACGTTCGATGGCGTTCATCGTGGGCATCATGACCTGTTGGCACGACTCGCCGCACGGGCGGCCGACAGCGGTCGGCCCAGCGTCGTCGTCACCTTCGAGCCGCACCCCCTCGAGGTGGTCCGTCCCTCGGCCGCGCCGCCACTGCTCACGCTGCACAACGAAAAACTCGAGATGTTCGTGCAATGCGGGGTGTCCTACGTGGCCGTGCTCCCCTTCACGCCCACGCTCGCATCGTATGAAGCGGATCAGTTCGTCGATGCGGTGCTCCGCGAGCGGTTTCGGGTGGCCGAATTACTCGTGGGGCATGATCACGGATTCGGACGTGGTCGCCTCGGTGATATCGACGTGCTGAAGGCGCTCGGTGTGTCGCGCGGGTTCGGCGTGACCGTGCTGCCCCCCGTGCACGCTGCCGACGGACAGGCCATTTCGTCCACGGCGATCCGCACCGCGATCCTGCAAGGTGATCTGCAAACCGCGGCGGCTGGCCTCGGACGCCCGTACAGTCTCGCCGGTACCGTGATCCGGGGCGATCAGCGGGGGCGGTTGATCGGCTATCCGACCCTGAACATGCAGCCCCCTCCAATGCGGAAGCTGCTCCCTCCCGACGGCGTCTACGCGGTCCGGGTGCAGACGCCGCAGGGACCGTTCGGCGGCATGCTCAACCTTGGGCCTCGGCCTACGTTCGGGGACGCGTCGCGCCGGATCGAGACCCATGTCTTCGATGCCACCCACGACTGGTACGGCGCCCCGATCCGCCTCGACCTGATCGCACGGATACGGGACACCCTGTCCTTCGAGGGAGTCGATGCCCTCCGCGCGCAACTTGCTCGCGATGAGCTCTCCGCACGCGAGACTCTGCAGGGACTGGCTACCGCCACGACGTCCGGACCCCTAAGTTAAGAGGCTAGGCGCATTTTGCTCCGTTTCTCGCGTCGCTCTTCCCGACGCGCTGACATTACCTCTGGCCACCGGCATCGATGGCGAACCTGAAGTACCGCATCCTGCTCATCGTGGGACTCTTCGCGGCCTCCGTGTGGGCCCTCTTTCCGCGCACCGTTGTTGAACGGGTGAAGCGCGATGGCGTTTTCGTCTATGACACGGTGCGCCGCGTGCCGCTCAAGCGGGGTCTCGACCTCCAGGGTGGTATGCACCTGACGCTCGAGGTCGACGAGTCCAAGCAGGCCGTCGCCGACAAGTCTGAGGCCCTCGATCGGGCCCTCAAGGTCGTGCGCCAGCGCATCGACGAGTTCGGCGTGTCCGAACCCGTGGTGCAGAAGGCCGGCAGCGAGCGCCTCATCGTGGAACTCCCCGGCATCGACGACGCCGAACGCGCACAGGACGTCGTGCAGAAGTCGGCATTCCTCGAGTTCCAGATCACCGATAAGACGCAGTCGTTTGAAAAGGTGATGCCGCGCTTCGACGAGATCGCGAAAAACGCTGGTCTCTCAACTGCCTCCGAAGCGAAGGCCTCGGGAGACACCACCAAGAAGGTCGGTGTCACCTCGTTGCTCACGCAAAAATCCGATTCTTCCAAGGATTCGACGGGCAAAGCGGTGGCGACCACGGGCGCCGATTCGGCGACCACGACCCCGGCTGCCGTCGTCGGCGGCCTGTTCAGCACCAACGTGCAGCCCGGGCAGATCCCCGGTCAGTACATCGTGCCGGAAGCGTCGTATGCCGCCATCGAGCGCGCGCTTTCCTTGCCGGCTGTGCAGGATGCGATGCCCC
>CAITQY010000244.1 GCA_903894655.1 uncultured Gemmatimonadota bacterium | reverse complement strand
TGCTTCAACTATCGTAGCGATCGGATGCGTCAGACGCTTCGCGCCCTCGCCATGCCCGACTTCACTGGTTTCGACACCGGTGCCCGCCCGTCGCTCTCGATCACGACCATGACGAGCTATGACGACGCGTTCCCGTTCCCGGTGGCGTTCGCGCCGCAGTCGATGCGCCACCTCGTCGGCGAGGTGATCGCCGACGCCGGCCTGACGCAGCTGCGCATCGCCGAAACGGAGAAGTATCCGCACGTCACGTTCTTCTTCAATGGCGGACGGGATGCCCCGTTTGCCGGCGAAGAGCGGCAGATGATGCCCAGTCCGAAAGTCGCGACGTATGACCTGCAACCGGAAATGAGTGCGGCCGGCGTCTGCGACATCGTCTGCGACGCGCTCGCCAACCGCACGCACGACTTCATGCTGTGCAACTTCGCGAACACCGACATGGTGGGTCACACCGGCTCCATCCCGGCGGCCATTCGCGCAGTGGAAACGGTGGACGCGTGCCTCGGTCGCATCCTCGACGCCGCGGCGCAGGGTGGCGCGCGGTTGATCATCACCGCCGACCACGGCAACGCTGATGTGATGGTCGATCCGGTCACGCATCAGCCGCACACCGCGCACACGACCAATCCGGTGCCGCTCGTCGTGCTCGACCCTGACGAAACGGTCCCGCTGCGTCACGGTGGTGCCCTCTGCGACGTCGGGCCGACGGCCCTCGCGCTGCTCGGCCTTCCGTTCCCTCCCGAAATCACGGGTCGCGATCTGCGCGACCTGAGCGATCGCTCGCCTTCAGCCACCGTGTGATGCCCGCTTTGTCTGCCGTTCTGCGCTCGCCGCTGCCTCCCCTCTTTTCGTCGTCCGCGTTCATCGTCCGCGTGCGGCGGTCCGTCGCCCGCGTCAGCCTCGTCGCCGTGGCGAGCGTAATGCCGGCCGTCGTTGCCGCGCAGGTGGGACATCTCCCGGCCAACAGCCCGTTTGAAGACGTGAAGTTGGGACAGAATCTGTCGATCATGGGTGGGTGGATGGCGATGAAACGCGATCCGGCCGATGTGGCGGCGGCGGCGTCGCTCGCGGCCGCGCTGCGCTACGATATCGCCATCGGCGGGCCGGCATCGCTGTACGTGCGCTACGTGGTCGCCCCATCCGAGCGGAAGCTGCTGCAGCCGACGAACCCGCTCGCCACACGCGTGATCGGCACGCCGGGCGTGGCGACGCACCAACTCGACGGCGGCCTCGATCTGGCGCTCACGGGCAAGAAGACGTGGCATCGGCTCATTCCGTCGCTCAACGGAGGTGCCGGCGTCGTGAGTGATTTCACCGCGGCCGACACCGGCTCCTATCGATTCGGCACGAAGTTCTCCTTCTCGTACGGCCTCGGCCTGCGCTACCTGCCGCGAAAGGGTCCGATGATCCGTGTGGATCTCACGAACTTCATGTGGCAGTTCGATTATCCCGACCGCTACTTCGTGAAGGCGTCCGACACCACGTCGGTACTGACGGATACGCGCAACCGCTCGGCATGGCGCGGCTCGCGCACCGTCACGGTGGGCGTCACGCTGCCGCTGTTCCGTTAACGGCGCGCGCTGCGCACGTCACTCACCCGCCCCTACGAGGTAGACGCTTGATCGTGCATTCGAAACTCGGTGTGACGGTGTGGTCGCTCACGCTCGGTGCCGCGCTGACCGCGGGATGCGCGCGCAGTTCGCGTGCCGCCATCGACACGCCACCGCCGGTGCTCCCTCCCCCGGTCACGATGCCCGCCGCGGTGGTGTCGGCGCCGACCACCCAGGGCATCCTGCAGGGTATCGTCGATTCCGTGCTCACGACGCCGATGTGGCGGAACGCACGATGGGGGCTGTTGATCGTGGACGCCGAGCGTGGCGATACGATTCTGAGCAACGACGCCGACAAGCTGTTCATGCCGGCATCGAATGAAAAGCTGTTGACGGGTGCGATCGCGCTGCAGACGCTGGGCCCCGACTATCGGTGGCGCACCCCGGTGCTGCTGCACGGTCTGCAACGCGGGAAGACGTGGCACGGGGATCTGCTGGTGTCGGGAAGCGGCGATCCGAGTGTGAGCGATGCCTTGAGTGGCGGGTCGGCGATGAACGCGTTCACGCCGGTGCGTGAGGCGCTCGCGGCCCGCGGCATTACACGCATCACGGGTCGTGTCCGCGCCGTCGGCGACGCCTTTGCGGGGCCGACCACTGGATTCGGCTGGGCCTACGACGACTTCGATGCTGCCTACAGCGCGGCGGTGGACGAGTTGCTGTTCAACGAAGGGGTGCTGGTGCTGAAGGCCCGCGCGGCTACGCGGGTGGGACGTGCAGTCACGGTCACGAGCGCGCCCACGCGGTCGTATCCTCGGCTGCTGGTGCAGGCGACGACGCGCGATTCTGTGCCATCGGCCGGGGGTGCCGTGCGTCCGCCCCGTCTCGAGGCGGTGTACGACAGCATCGGTGATCGGGTCGTGGTGACCGGCACGTTGGCGCTGGGCGACAGTGCCTCGATCACGCTGTCATACCGTCATCCGAGCGATGCCTACACCGCGGCGCTCACGCAGTCGCTCGGAGACAGCGGCATCCGTGTGACGGAACGGGCGCTGGCAAGAGCGGACACGCTCGGTCGTGCCGCCGACACGGTGGTCGTGCTGCAGTCGGCGCCGTTGTCGGATGTGCTGCGTCGCATGCAGAAGCCGTCGCAGAACCAGATCGCCGAGCTGTTGTTCCGCACATCAGGCCTGCTCGCCAGCGGCGACGGGTCGGCCGACAGTGCGCGTGCCGTGGGCGGACGGACGCTGGCCGGATGGGGCGTCTCTACCAGCGACGCGGCGTACCGCGACGGCAGCGGCCTCTCGCGCCACGACTACGTGACGCCGCGGGCCATCGTGAAGGTGCTCGACGCAATGCGCCGGTCGCCGTCGTTCGCGACCTATCGCGATGCGCTGCCGATTGCCGGTGTGGATGGCACCATCGGGAATCGCATGAAAGGGACGCCCGCGGCGGGCAATGCCCGCGCCAAGACCGGCACAGTGGACAAGGCGCGCTCACTCTCTGGATACGTCACCACGGCCGATGGCCGGTTGATCATGTTCTCGATGTTGAGCAACAATTTCACGGTGCCGGCGCGGGAAGTGGAGCGCGTGCAGGATCTGCTGGTGACGACGCTGGCCGGCCGTGCATTGGGCGGCCTCGCGCCGCGCGCACCGCGTTGACGAATCCCTTGCCACCGGCGGGGCACGTGCCGCTCTCGTTCGACGAAGCGCTCGACGCCATTCTTTTGCAGGCGGACGGTCGCACCACCGAGACGGAACAGGTCGCACTCGCGCAGGCGCTCGGCCGCGCGCTCGGGGCGCCGGTCCGCAGCCACGTCGCGCTCCCACCGTGGGACAATGCCGGCATGGATGGCTACGCCGTGCAGCGCGCCGACGTGATGGGTGCCACGCGCGACGCGCCGCGCGTACTGCCGGT
>CAITQY010000243.1 GCA_903894655.1 uncultured Gemmatimonadota bacterium | reverse complement strand
ATTGAGCGCCGTGACTTCGAGGAAGCCGTCGGGATTGCTGGATGCGGCCGTGCGTACGGCGCGCTGCTCGCTCGGGAAGAACCCGATGCGATAGCCGCCGATGCGTCCCTTCACCTTGTCGGCGAAAGGGCGCATGGTGATAAAGTGGAAGGCGCCATCGGTATCGTTGGCGGCATAGACGCCAGCGCGCGACACGGCGGAGTCTCCAAACAGCTCGCGGAGCAACGGAATACCGGCGGCCCGCGTCGGGCTGAGGAAACGGGCCCGGAGCTTGCGACTCCGTCCCTTGAGGGAGTCGAGCAGCGGGATACGCGGCAGCGCGGTAGCCGATCGCGTGGGTACACGGCTCGCGGCGTGCGCCGCCGTGGCCGCGGCATACCCGGGACGGGCGAAGGCCACGAGTCCGGCGCACGCGAACGCTCCGGCCACCGTATAGGCGAGCCGGGTCCATCTTGCCTGCTGAGGGCGCCGCGGGGAGGATGACGCCTCCCGGGCTGCCTGCGGTGTTTCGAGAGAGTGCTGGGTCACGGAATCGGGTTTGTCGCTCAGTGCAAGGACGATCGAGCGACCATCGGGAAATATAGCCGACCCGGCCGTTAGTAGATGTAGACCGGAGTGCCGACCGCGACTCGGTTATACAGCACGGCGATGTCTTCGTTCCGCAATCGGACACAACCGTGGCTCACGGCTTGGCCGATGGAGGCTGGGTTATTGGTGCCGTGCAGGGCGTAGCCATCGCCAAGGTAGAGGCGGTGGGTTCCTAGCACATTCGGATACTTCCGCTGGTTTGTGCCGTACGGAGGGATCACAATTCTGCTGTCAGCGACGATTTCGCGGCCGTCGCTGGCGGTCAGCGGGCGGATGGAGCCGTCGGCGCCGCGGCGGACGACGTCGTTGCCCTGCACGATGATCTGCGAACCGTCACGGAGCGTGAGCGGGACGCCACGAACGAGCTGGACGAGGCCGAGCCCGCGCTTGTTGGCCTGTTCCTGGTAGTGCCAATCGGGCGGGATCCAGGCGGGGGCCGAATCCCGACGCTGCACCGTGAGGCGGCCACGGGGCGTTTCGAAGCGAAGCACCTTGTCGTTGCCCTTGATGACCAGCTGCTTGCCGGAGCCGGTGGCGACCCGCGCCGTAAAGAGCACGCTATCGCGATGCTTGTACCAGACGCGGCGGTCCGCGATGGAGACCACGAGGTAGTCGGACTCGGCGGCCGGCGTGGCGGGGGTATCGTCGAGAACCGACCGGAGGCTGTCCGTCGCGGCGCCGGCCTGCAGTTCGGCCTGCTCCAGCGCTTCGCTGTTGTCGTTGAAGACCAGACGGGACACGTCGCGTTCGAAGCGGTCGCGCAGGGTGAGCCGCACCAGCCATGCCGAGTGGACGAGCGCGACCACCACCAGCAGGAGGAGCCAGAGGGGAGCCCCGCGCCAGCCGGTGCGGCGACCGGTGCGGCGACCGGCCATCGACGGGCGGCTGGGGGAGACGGTCGTGGCGGTCATCAGAAGAAGTAGACCCGCATGCCGGAGGAAAGATTCTCGCGTATCGCGGCGAGGTCACCCGCAGGCACGCGAATGCTGCCGGGCATCACATAACTGCTCTCGGCGAGCGGCCCTGAGGCCGGAAGCGAGTAGATGAGGGTGCCTCCGGTGGTCACGATGGCCCCCGGACCGGCCCATCCACTGTCGGCGCGAACGGCCGGGACCGGCAGGCCACGATCCACCCACACCCAGGCCGGGAACTCGTAGCGGTCGGCCGCGGTGAGCAGGCGCTGGATGGCCCGGACGCCGCGGGGGATCGCCACATGCATGGTGTCCGGTACCAGACCCACCCGACGCTCCGGACCGATTTCGGCCGTGACCACACGTAGGCGGGCGGCCCCGCGATCAAGCGCGAGGTACGCCGAATCCGTATTGATCGCGAGGTGCAAGCCATCGTCCCCTTCGGCCTGACGGCGCATGAGCTCGAGCATCAACGCGGCGCGATCGGCTTGCGCGGAAACAATCGCATCGGCGCGGGTGCGCTCGAGCGTGGACATGCCTGCCCTGAGGCGCCCCGACTCGACCCGATAGCGCGACCGGCGCAGCACCAGAAAGCCATCGAACAGCCCGATGGCCAGCAGCAGGAGAACCAGCAGCAGCGTACGTCGACGAACGCGCATCGGAGCTCGGTTGGGGAGAGAACAGCGGGTGGGCGGTGGTGTGGCGGTCGCGGCGTCCAGTAGATTTCGACAATTCGACATGCTCAAGCGATCCTGAACCGGATCGTGGACGGTCCCCTGCCCAGTGGCACCGCCGGCACACTTCCAGCTTACCCCATAGCCTGATGACTGCGCGACCTGCACGTGCCGTTGCCCTCATCATTCTTGATGGCTGGGGCTACCGGGAAGACCGTGAATCGAATGCCATCCTGATGGCGAACACGCCGAACTGGAATCGCATCTGGGCGCACGCGTCACGCACGCTGCTGACCGCGTCGGGACGAGCCGTTGGACTTCCCGACGGCCAGATGGGCAACAGTGAGGTCGGCCATCTCAATTTGGGTGCCGGACGCATTGTCATGCAGGATCTGGTGCGGATTGGCAGCGCGATCGAGGACGGCAGTTTTTTCCAGAACCCCGCGTTGGTGCAGGCCTGCGATGGCGTCACCGCATCCGGCGGCACGCTCCACCTCCTCGGACTGCTCGGTGACGGTGGCGTGCATGCGCACGACGCCCACCTGATGGCGCTGGTGGCGTTGGCGCAGCAGCGCGGGGTGAAACGGGTGGTGCTGCACGCCATGCTCGACGGCCGCGACACCCCGCCCCAGTCGGCGATGGACTTTTTGCGCGCGGCGCTCACCACCATCGGAGACCGCGCCCAGCTCGCGTCGGTGTCCGGACGGTACTACGGCATGGATCGCGACCATCGCTGGGAACGCACCGGCTTGTGGTACCGCGCCGCCGTACGTGGCGACGCGCCGGTCGAAGTTGATGCGCTGGCGGCCCTGCAGCGTGCGTACGACGCGGGCACCACCGACGAGTTCGTGCAGCCGTACGTGATGTCGGGCCCCGACGGCGCAGCGCTCGCGCCGATGCGCGATGGCGACGCGTTGATCTGCTTCAACTATCGCAGCGATCGGATGCGGCAGACGCTGCGCGCGCTGGCGAT
>CAITQY010000242.1 GCA_903894655.1 uncultured Gemmatimonadota bacterium | reverse complement strand
CCGAGCCAGCAGATGCGCGCCGGAAGTCCCTGGAAGGCGATACGCTCGCGGGCGAGTTCGATCCAGCGACGTAGCTGGGCATCCTGAGGAAAGAGCTCGAGCACCAACTCATCCGTGCGCGCGATATCGGCGGGATCACCGGACAGCGCCACCCAACGGAACGGGCCTTTGCCTTCACAGAACAGCGGCCGCACGTACTCTGGCACGAAGCCGGGAATGCGAAACGCATCGTCGATACCGGCGTCGAACGCCACAGTGCGAATGTTGTTGCCATAATCGAAGGCGATCGCACCATGATCCTGCATCGTGCGCATCGCCCGCACATGCTCGACGACCGACGCCGTGGACCGCGCGATATACTCGGCGGGATCCGCGGCGCGTAACTCCGCCGCCTCGGCCAGGGACAGACCGGCCGGGACATATCCCACGAGCATATCGTGCGCACTGGTCTGGTCAGTCACCACATCGGGAACCACGCCGCGCTTGACCAGTTCCGGCAATACGTCGGCGGCATTGCCGACCAATCCAACGGAAAGCCCACGCCGTTGCGCCTGGGCGTCACCAAGCCACGCGAGCGCTTCATCGAGCGAGTATGTCATGCGATCGCAGTATCGCGTCTCGATGCGCTTCGCAATGCGCGACGCGTCGATGTCGATACCGAGCACCGCGGCGCCGTGCATCGCCGCGGCGAGCGGCTGCGCCCCGCCCATTCCGCCCAACCCCGCCGTGACCACGAGACGCCCTTCGAGCGTGCCACCGAAGTGCCGCGTGGCCACTGCGCCGAACGTCTCGTAGGTACCCTGCACGATGCCTTGAGAGCCGATGTAGATCCACGAGCCGGCCGTCATCTGCCCGTACATCGTGAGACCAGCACGCTCGAGCCGACGGAACTCATCCCAGTTCGCCCAGCGGCCGACCAGATTGCCATTCGCGATCAAGACGCGCGGCGCCTCTTCGTGCGTGCGGAACACCGCCACCGGCTTGCCGCTCTGCACCAGCAGTGTCTCGTCGTTGGCCAGCGTCTTGAGCGTGCGAACGATGGCGTCGAATGCCTCCCATGAACGCGCCGCCCGGCCCGTGCCGCCATACACGACCAGATCGTCGGGCCGCTCGGCGACCTCCGGATCGAGGTTGTTCATCAGCATCCGGAGCGCGGCCTCCTGCTCCCATCCGACGCACTCCAGGGTACTGCCGCGAGAGGCGCGAACCTCGCGTGGTCCGCGCGGGCTCGCGGCGGGCACGGTGGACGGTGCGTCGATCAGGGTGTCGGTCATACGACGAAGCCCTCGGTAATGGCATCGAATGCGCCGGATGCGATGGCCGTTCCCAACTGGGTAATGTCGGGGGCCGGCGGTCGGTCCCCGCTGGCCCGCGCGACGTGTTGTCGGATGACGGCGTGGGCGCGTTCGACCGCCACGCTGCTGCGCAAGGGACGGCGATACTCGAGGGCCTCGGCGGCCGCGATGAGTTCGATCGCGAGCACGTGCCGGAGGTTGCGCACGGAGCGCCGCAACTTGGTCGCGGCGCCCATCGCCATCGGCACCACGTCCTCCTTGTTGCCGTCGGTCGGAATCGAATCAACGCTCGCCGGGTGCGCCAACCCCTTGCACTCGCTCGCCAACGCGGCCGCCGTGACCTGCGCCATCATTTGCCCGGACTCGAGCCCCGGTGAACCGGCCAGAAATGGCGGCAGGCCTTGGTTGAAATCGGGATGGACCAACCGGTCGGTACGCCGCTCGCTGATGACCGCCAGATTGGCACAAACGATCGCGAGGAAATCACTCGCCATCGCCACCGCTTGCCCGTGGAAGTTACCGCCACTCAGTAACTCACCCGTAGCGAGCACCAGCGGGTTGTCGGTGGCCGCGTTGAGTTCGCGCGCGATGACGTCACGCGCGAACCGCAAGGCGTCGAGCGCTGGACCGTGCACCTGCGGGACGCACCGCAGCGCATACGCATCCTGCACCCGCGGATCGCCAAAGCGGTGCGATTCGCGAATTTCGCTGCCTTCGAGCAGCATGCGCAGCATGGCCGCCGATTCCATCTGCCCCGACTGCCCGCGCGCTTCCTGAATGCGCGCGTCGAACGCATCGGGGGTACCGAGTAACGCTTCGAGACTCATGGCAGTCGCGACATGGGCCGTGTGCCAGAGCCGAGTCAGTTCGGCGCACGCCAGCGCGGCGACGGCGGTGTGCGCCTGCGTGCCGTTGATCAGCGCGAGACCTTCTTTCGCTTCGAGCGTGACAGCGGCGAGTCCAGCCGCCGACAGCAACTCCAGCGATGGGGCCTCGCGTCCCTGAAAACGGGCGGTGCCCTCACCGATGAGTGTGAGCGCCAGGTGCGCGAGCGGCGCGAGATCGCCACTGGCGCCCACGCTGCCCTGCTCCGGCACGACGGGCCACACGCCAGCATTGAGCATCGCCAGCAGCGACTCAACCACGATCGGGCGGGCACCGGCATAGGCCGTGGCGAGCACGTTGGCGCGCAGCAGCATCATCGCGCGGACTTCGCGTTCCGGCAGGGGATCCCCAACACCCGCCGCATGACTGCGCACCAGATTTCGCTGCAGCGCCGCAAGCTGATCACCCGCGATGGTTACCTCGGAGAGCTTTCCGAAACCGGTGTTGATGCCGTACACCGGTTCGGCACGCGCGACCGCGCGATCGACAACGTCGCGAGTGACCTGCATCCGAGCCCGCGCTTCGGGGGCCAATCCGACGGCCCGCACGCCATCCGCGACCGCGAGCACGTCGGCGATCTGCAACGAACGTCCGTCAAGCAGCAGCATCGTATCCTGTCTCCGCGTCGGTCGAACCGACGGCTCAGTAGCCACTGGACGACCGGTACGTCTGACGGTCGTAATCAAACTTGAGTTCCGGCTGCGCCTTCAAAGCAATGTAGAAGTTGAAGGAAAAGCTTCCACTCGGCGTCTGCGAAAAGGCGAACACGGCATTCCAGTCATGCAACTGGCGCTGGAGTCCCACCTGCTGGCTCGCGAACCGGGCACGCTCCACGTCATACTGCGTGCTCCACTGCGCCGCCCAATTCGGCGTAATGTTGAACGACATGGTCGCGGACACGTTCTGCGTGGCCGGCTGGATGAACACGGGGGCACCGATAGCGCTTTGTCCCGACGTCAAACCGGTGGCCTGTGCGCTCTGCGCATTGAGAAGGCACTGATCGTAGACGAACAGTCCGAGCGCGCGCTGTGGCTCGCAGAACTTCGACGGATCGTTCACGATCTGAGTGCCGCCACGCGGCAGACGCTGTCGCGCCGCGTTGTACTGCAGATTCAAGTTCCACCCGCCACCGGACGGCAACGATGCCTGCATGCCACGCATGCTTCCACCACCGGCGGCATTCATCTGCCGGCTCTGCTGCGCCACGTTCTCGTCGGACGCAGTGCGCGGCGCGTTGGTGCTGTCGATCGCTTCCAGCGCCGTCGACATGCCGAGCAGACGGCCAAAGAGCGCGACCAATCCCGACTTGCCGTCGAGGGAGAAGGTGATACCGAAGTCGGTGCGGAATGGACTGAACGTGGCGGTATCCGAGGCGGGGTCGCCCTGGAACAGATCGTACGAGGTGCGGAAGTCGAGGCCGGGCAAGAGATCGGTGCGCCCCGACACCGTGAACATCTTGTCGGTGAAACCGTTGCCGGTGGAGTCAGCCCGGATGAAATCGTACGACACCGACGAAAAGTTCAACGCCAGCAGCTTCACTTTCTTACCAGATTCCGGCGTCGAATCGGAATTCGACTTGAGCTTTGCTTCAAGGTTGGTCGAGAGGTTCAGCGACACGCGATTCTGCGCCAGCGACGAGAGGTAGCCCACGCGCGTCCGTCCGAGTGCCTGCAGGTACTCGTCGCTGACGTTGGCGTTTGGCGAGTAGCTATAGCTCACACCGGGCGTGATCGAGTGGCGGATCTTGGCGACCGACCCGAGACCCGGCAGCATCGCGTAGAGCGTCGGTGACGCCGACAGCGCATAGCTGAGCCGCTTCGACTGCTGCACCCACTTGCCACCGCTGCGTTCAGTCCGGACGAACAACCCCGAGGCGCCGTCGACGTTATTCACCGAAATCGACGGCGACAGGTTCCACGTGCCTTGGAAGAAGCGTGGCAACCCGAACGACGTATTCCAGTCGAAGTTCGAGTCGTACGTCTTCGCGAAAATGCGCGTGGAGCGAATCGACGTGTCGCGTACGCCGATGATCTCGCGCTGCTCAGGAAAATTGCGATACTGATCGGACAGTGTGAACGAGTTGTTCCATTGCCAATCGCCGATTTTGATGGGCGTCTCAAACCCGAACTGCATATTTCGGCGACTCGCATCAAAGCGCGAGCTGTCGATACCGCCACCGGGACGAATGTTGTACACGTACGGGAACTGCAGCCCTTGGTCGAGCTTGCTCTGCCCGGTCACCGCCAGCCGCAGCGACGGCGTCCACGAGAACGGACCACCGGCGAGCGTGCCCGCCGTGACGTTCAGTGACGGGAAATCCATGTCGACCTGCGTCCGCCCAGGATACTGCACTCGGCTACCGCCGACATTGATCTGGGCCGGACCGACCTTGGTCTGGTAGTTCAACTGCGAACGGATGGTCGCGTTGGCCGCCGTGGGATTGATCGTGGTCTGCCGCTGGATCTGCGTGTTCTGCACCCAATTCAAACGGGCCGTGAGGCGTGTCTGACGCGAGAACTCCTGATTGTGATTCCAGGTGACCGACGTGTTGGTCGTGCCGTTACGCTGCGCCAGATAGGACACTGCAGTTTCGCCGCTGATGAATCGGTCGAGCCACTTGTAGCGCAGCTCCGCGTTGCCGCGAAGAAAGCCCGGATCCTCCGCCGTGCTCCGGGCACCGGAACGCCAGTCGAATGACGCTTCGGCGTTCATGTAATCACTGATCGCCAGGAAGTACCCGATATTCGTAATGCTGCGCCGATACGACGGGCTGTTCCGGAACAGTTCGGCGATGCCGAAGTTCGGTGTGAGCATGCCGCTCCGCCGTCCACTGCGCACATCCTGAAAGAAACAGGGAATCCAGAACACCGGGACTTCGCCGATGTACAAGACGCCCGGTCGCGCCACCATCACGTTCTCAGACACGAACTTCATGTCTTTCGAGGTGAAGTGGAAATGTGGCTCGGCGTGATCACAGTACGTGAACGAGCCGTTCTTGGCGAACACGATATGCCGACCGCTTACCAGCGAATCGGAGATGATCATGCCCCGCTCGGCGCTCAGGAAAAGCCGCTGGCCGGACGTTACGGAGGTTGAGAAGGCGCCAGTTTCGCCCTGCTTCGACTGCAGGTCGTACTCAATGCGGCCCTTCGCGATGAAATCGTCGGCGTCCTGCTGCTGTGGATCACGCAGGAGCACCGTGTCACCAATGGCGACGACGCGCTTCGTGGAGTCGTTGTAGACGATTGAGTCACCGACAATCATCGTCTCGTCGCGCTGCACAGCCGACGGCTTTCCCTTCAGAATCAGGGCGCGTGACAGCGCATTGAAGAAGACGGTATCCCCCTGATACTGCACCTTCCGATATCCCTGGCGATCGAGGAGCGCGCGCATGAGCGAGTCCGGAGGCATCCAGTTGAACACCTCGCGATCCTTACTCAACTGCGCCAAGCTGTCCGTTCCTTGCGCCTGACCTGGTGCCGACTTGCCGGCGGGCGCCGGTCGGGTGGGAACGGGCCGCTGGGCCTGCAGCGGCGCGGCGATCACTGCGACGCCGAGCACAAGGCTCAGCATGGCAAGAACCACCGAACGCCACTGACCACGCGCGGGCTGGGATCGGCTCACTCGTCCCCGGCAGCAATCCGTCGCTCACGACGACGACTGATGAACTTCGAGACCGTGATCGACACCTCGTACAGCAAGTACAGCGGGATCGTCAGCGCGATCAGCGACGTCGGGTCAGAGCCTGGCGTAATCAGCGCGGCCGCCACGATGCAGCCCAAGAACGCGTGGCGCCGGAACTTCGAGAGATACTGGG
>CAITQY010000241.1 GCA_903894655.1 uncultured Gemmatimonadota bacterium | reverse complement strand
TGCCGCAGTCGCTTGAGCACCTCGAGTCCATCGAGTCCCGCCATCTTCACGTCGAGAAACACGAGCTGCGGACGGAAGCTGTCGTAGATCGTGATGCCCTCGGCACCACCCGTCGCGGTCTTGACCTCGTAGCCCTCGTACTCGAGCAGCTGCCCGAGGGCCTGTCGGATACCCGGTTCGTCATCCACCACGAGAATGCGACGCGCGCTCATGGAACCACCGCCTTGTAGAGTGTGACCTTGCCGTTGGCCACGCGAATGTCAGCGACCGCTTTCGGCAACGGAATCGGCAGCGCATCGGTGGGCAGCGAATCGGCGGCGGCCCCACGACGTATCGCAGCGAGCAACGACGGAATCAATCGCGGTGGCACCTCGATGCCGCTGATGCGCACCTCGCGCACGCGATACTCGGCCAGTCCCGGGCGCACGAGATCGAGCGTGCCGGTCAGGCGCAATGAGTCGCGACCGTCCAGCGCCACGCCGAGCAGGCTACGCAACGCGCCATCGCCCGCCAGGTCGCGCAACGCGACCACCGTTCGCATCAACAGCTGCTCATCGACGATTGCCACTTCAGGTCGCGTGGCCGACGTCGGCAGCACCTTCGACAGGCCCGTCGCCAGCACGCCGGCGAGTTCGGGCGCACGCAGCGACACATATGCCGGTCCGTTGCGACGCGACAGGCGGGCCATCGCCTCGCGGCCGGCCGTTCCCCCCGGCGAGAGGGGCGCCCACGCAATCGATTGCTCCCGCTTCGCCCGTTCGGCTCGGCGCGCGGCCTCGTTCTCGGACGCGAGGCGTGCGCCCTGATTGCTGTCCAGCCGCTCGCTGGCCTGCGTCGCCGCGTCGGTGACCCGGCTCGCGGCGCCCGACGCCGCGCGTGACAACACCGACGGCAAACGATCGCCGTACAGCCAGTATGCGCCCACGCCACCAACGGCGAGGACCACGAGGCAGCCGATTCGAGAGAGACAGCCCAAGGGAGCGAGAGTCGAAGGTGAAACGGGAAGGTAGGGCCGCCCCCTCCCAAGCGGCAGCGGTCGTGTGGGGCGAGTCCCTGACACGGGATACCCGGACACGACGCGGAGCATATACCCCAAACGGGCCTCACTGGACCACGCCCCGAAGCGCTGAACGTCGAGCCCACCACGCGGCGGGAGTGGCGCGCCTCGCTCGACACGCTCGCGGCCGACTGACTGGCGGCCATGGCCACGCGCCCGGCCATTCCCAACTCGGGAGACTGGTTTGGTCGAGGACACCCACGGGACTGTGGGTGCGTTGTGCGTGGTCACTCTGCGCCCCACACCGTGCGTCGGCGTTCGTGAGGTAACGCCCGCCGCATTCCGATGACAGCGCCCCGCCGCACGGGCGATACACTCGCTCCATGCGTGCCGCCGCCCCACCCCCATGAGCACGTCGCGCACGACGCCGAGCCCCCGTCGAGGGGCGTGTCTTTCGCGCTGACGGCGGTGTCGATCAGTAGCCGGATTTAGGGTGTCCGCTGAGGGACTTGATCCCAGTGGCCCAACTCCGTACAGTACTCCTGTACAACTTATGACACCTGCAGAGGGAAACCGTCCATGACCAAAGCGACATACAGCCATTTGCGCGAGCATCTCGCCGAGGTGTGGGACGCCGTCGAGGATACCCAAGAGCCCATAGTCCTCCAGCGTCGCGGCCATGAGGATTTGGCGCTGCTGCCGGCCGCCGAGCTGGCTGGCCTGATGGAAACGGCCCATCTGCTCCGGTCCCCCAAAAACGCCGCGAGGCTGATCGCAGCGCTGGCGCGGTCAGAAGCGCGGAACGTCGAGCCCACCACGCTGCAGGAGTTGCGCGCGTCGCTCGACGCGCACGCGGCCGACTGACTGGCGGCCATGGAAAAGCGTGCGGCCGTTCCCAAGGCCGCTGGCCGCGCCGCTGAGCAGGCCGCGGTGCGGCCGACGCAGCGCGATGCCGTGGTCCAGCCGGAGTGTCACGAGGATTTGCGCTACTGGGTCGCCGAGCAACCTCGCATCGCGCTCAAGTTGCTGGACCTGATGGAGGTGATCATGCGGACGCCGTTCACCGGCATTGGGAAGCCGGAGCCGCTCAAGGCGCTTGGTGCGAACGTGTGGTCGCGCCGGATCACTCAGGAGCATCGCCTTGTGTACAAGGTGTACGATGACCGCATCGACTTCCTGCAGGCCCGGTACCACTACTGATGATCGCGGCAGCCGCTGGCGTCGCCCCTGGTGCTCCGTAGCGGGATGGACGTCGCCTCAGCCTTTGTGCCAACCGGGCGGCAGCGGTACTGATGGCTGACTGAATCGCGCCGGATTTACAGGAGACTGGTTCAGTTGAGGACGCCCACCGGGACGTAGCTGCGATGAGCGTGGTCATGCGGCGCCGCACACGGCGCATCGGCGTTCGTGTGGTAACGCCCGCAACATTCCGATGACAGTGATCGGCGCACCGCACCGTACTGTCTCCCCATGCTTGCCGCCGCCCCCTCCGCCGCCGTACTCGGCATCGATGCCCTCGACGTGCTCGTCGAAGTGCATGTAGCCAATGGGCTACCTCAGTGGACGCTCGTCGGACTCGCCGCGACGGCAGTGAAAGAAAGCCGCGACCGCGTGCACGCGGCGCTGGCAAATTCAGGATTCACGATTCCCCCGCGACGGATCACGGTCAATCTCCAACCCGGAGACTTGCCCAAAACCGGCACGGCGTTCGATCTCCCCATCGCGCTCGCTTTGCTCGCCGCTAGCGGGCAACTGCCGCCCGAGTCGCTGCGGCACATCTGTGCGGTGGGAGAACTGGGCCTCGATGGACAACTGCGGAGCGTGCGCGGGGTGCTCGCTGTGGCGCGGCATGTGGCTGCGACCAGCGACGCCCTGCTGATCGTCCCGCCCGATAATCTGGCGGAAGCACTGCGTGTGCCCAGCGCGCGCGCTATGGCACCACGCACCCTCGAAGAACTGGTGCGCGCGCTACGTGACGGCACGGCCCGCAGCGACACGCGACCACGACGCACCGAAGCGCCCCCCGATGACACACCGGACCTTGGTGATGTGGTCGGTCAGTCACTCGCGGTTCGTGCCCTCGAGATCGCGGCGGCAGGGTCGCACAACCTGCTGCTTGTTGGTCCGCCTGGCGCCGGCAAAACGATGCTTGCCCGTCGACTGCCCGGAATTCTGCCGCCACTCGATGAACAAGAAGCACTCGAGGTGCTCGCCAGTCATTCCGTGGCCGGACTGCTGGGCCCCGAGCAGGTGCCCACCAGTGCCACACCAGCACGTCCGTTCCGCGCGCCGCATCACTCCATTTCCACCGCCGGACTCGTTGGCGGCGGCGGATGGCCACGCCCCG
>CAITQY010000240.1 GCA_903894655.1 uncultured Gemmatimonadota bacterium | reverse complement strand
TGTCGCTCCGCAGTAGTGCACCGCATTGGCGGAGGCGATATAGGTAAACGTCGGTACGATCACCTCGTCGCCGGGCTTGAGATCCAACGCCATGAGCGCCAAATGTAGCGCGGTCGTGCCGTTACAGGTCGCCAAGGCGTGCGCGCTTCCGACGAACTCGGCGAAGCGCTGTTCAAACTTCTCGAGGTACGGTCCCTGAGAACTAATCCAGCCTGAATCGAACGCGTCGAGCAGGTGCGAGCGGTCGCTGTCATCGAGATGCGGTTCGGTGACCGGGTAGCGGATGAACGTCATGACTGAGCTCGGGGTACGGGGAGATCCGAGAGAATGAGCGCGTAGCTCTTGTCGCGCTCTGATGCCAGGCGGAGCCGAACGGCGAACGGCGTGTCGGCGAGATGCGTGCGCATGATGTCATGCACCGGTGTGAACACGGGATGGTCGCCATTCATGTCGACACTGCCGATGGTGATGCGGACCTCCGACACCACCTGCTGTGCCGCTTGCACGAGTGCATCATGGTGTGCGGGCTGGAAGCACTGCACGTCGACCATGCCCAGCGTGTACTGCTGACGCTTCCACAATGACGTGGGATGGACGATCGCGAGGCGAGTATCCATGAACGTACGGAAGCCAAGGGCGGCGGAGTCGCGGCACACGCCGACCAACAGACCATCATCGTAGCTGCCGCGAAAGCGAACGCCCTGATCGAAGAGTTCGCGTCGGAACAGCACACAGCTGCCCACGCTGCTGAGCGGTACGCGCGCGTGATGGCGAAACTCGTGGTGGTACGGCGCTTCGTTGGTGAAGCGCGCACCATCGAGCCCGCGGAACCCCCACGTATCGTAAAAGAGCGAGCCGAGGAAGATGGCTGGCGCAACGATATCGGAAGGTTCGGCCAGCAGTTGATCGAGCAGGTCGAACGGGATGGTGAGATCGCTTTCGCACCAGAGCAGGTGTGTGCAGTCGGTGGGCAGCGCCTGTTCGACTGCGACATTGCCGAGCATCGCCCACTTGGTGACGCGATCGGCGAAGTCGGCGACCGGCTCCACGTTGGCCTTCGTCAGCATCACGCGACGGTCGGCCGCCGCCCACGCCTGCAGGCGTGCATGTGTATCGTCTGTGGAATCCCCCTCAACGAGCGAGAACACCAGATCGATATGCTCGCGCGTCTGCGCGGACATCACGGCCCGGAAATAGTCCACGTAGGGCGCGCTGTTTCGGAACAGGGCGCAGACGGCAACTTTGTGGCGGGGCACACTACTCATGGCAGCTCATGCAGACAGTCTCGAAGGCACGTGATGGGAGTCCAGGCGCGCGATGGCGGCGCGCCATGCGGAGGGGTCGAGCGAGTCGATGAGCGTGCATCCAGCGGCACGGGCGGCGGTTGCCGCAGCAGGATCACGCACAGCGACCACGAGATCGGCCGATGCGCGAAGGCGATTGAGCGTGTCGCGGTCCAACGGTTCCTCGATCAGGAGCAGGTCGGGCCACTGTGCTTCGCTGCGTGTGGCCAGCTGCATCGCGGAGCGCAACGTGGCCGCGGCGAGATCGATGGCGACCTGTTGTGCGGGGTCGAGGCAGATCGCGAGCGTGACGTCATCGTGGTCGGAGCACGCCGCCGCGTACGCACGCGCGATCGACGGGAGCATGCCGGTGTGCCAATCATCGTGCGCCAGAATGACGAGGCGGCGCGGCGAGGGCAGCACGAACGGAGTGGCGCCGGTGTCCAGCGTGGCGTCTCCGGCGGTGGAACAGGCGCGTGGTGTGCGCCCGATCCACCCGCGCAGTGCCTGCGCCATCGCACGGCGCTCGACGTCGACCGACGCCTGCGCCGTTGCGTGATGCAGCGCGGCGTGCGCCCGCCCACGTCGAGTGGCGACATTGGTCGCGGCGTGCATTGCGCGAATGAGCGAAGCGCGCCACGAGTCGGCGGTCACGGTGGTGCCGTCGAACGCCGGCACGAGCCACCCGGCGTCAGCGCCGACCACGCGACGCGACAGCGCGCTGTCGGTGGCGATCACGGGCACGCCACAGGAGATGGCTTCGCGGAGCGTGCGCGCTCGTCCTGATGCCACGGCGGCGTGCAGTAGCACATCACTGGATCGATAGAGCGACGGCATCTCGTCGGCGCTGATCGGCGCGCGGTCGATCCACAGTGC
>CAITQY010000239.1 GCA_903894655.1 uncultured Gemmatimonadota bacterium | reverse complement strand
CGCGCGTGCGGTGGGGCCCCCCGCGAGCCGACGCGCACGCAGGATCGTTGCTTCGCGCGCTGGCCTCACGGATCGCCAGCGCCACGAAACCCGCTCGGTACTGAGGACTGTCGTTGCTGAATTCTGACCACTATACCCAGTCAGACGCCAGACGCCTGTCCACTGTAACCTGAGCCGTTACCTGAGCCGTTACCTGAGCCGTTACCTGAGCCGTTACCTGAGCCGTTACCTGAGCCGTTACCCCACTCGCACCACGTCCCTCACGCATTCCACAAACGCGCGCGCTTGCGCCGACTGCACCGCTCCGCGTCGCCACACCGCCACGATCTCGCGCTGCAACACGTGGTCGGTCAGTGGCACGTACGCACACTGCGGCGTGTTGTGCCGCACCGCGGCCATCGCTGGCACGATGGAAATACCCACGCCCGCCCCCACCAGCTCCAGCACCGTCGCCAGCTGCGCACTGCGGCACACCACGCTCGGCGACACCTGCCGGCTCGAGCAGAACCCCGCCACCTGTTCGCCCAAGCAGTGCGCCGGGTCGAGCGTGACCGCCGGTGCGTCGCGCAACTGCGCCAGCGAAATGCGCCCCGCCCGCGCTGCCGCATGCGACGCGGGCACGGCGACCACCAAGGCGTCGGTGCCGAGCAACTCCGTGTCGAGATGCTCGAAGGCGTACGGCAACGCCGCAATCACCACATCGAGCGCGCCGTCCAGCAGCATCCGGGCCAGCACCGCGCTGTAGTCCTCGCGCAGCTCCACCCGCATGGCCGTATGACGGGCGCGTAACCGCTGGACTGCGGCTGGCAACACGTAGGGCGCCACCGTGGGAATCGCCCCGACGCTCAGCGTCCCCGCCGTGTCCGCCCCCTCGCGACGAATGGCGTCTTCGGTGTCACGTACCTCGTCCAGAATGCGGCGCGCCCGCGGGTACAGCGCTTCCCCCGCCTCGGTCAGCGTAACGCCACGCCCGTGCCGCTCAAACAGCGACACCCCCATGTGGGCCTCGAGCCGCTGGATCTGCCCCGTGAGCGACGGCTGCGACAGCGCCAGATGCCGAGCCGCCCGGCTCAGCGACCCGGCGTCGGCGGTCTCCACAAAGGCGCGAAGGAGCGTCGTATCCATGCTCAAGTATAAGCATGAGCTATGACTTGTATAGCGTTTACCCGATTGCGAGCTATAGCAGAGCCCCGTAATTTTCCCGGTATTCCACCACAGAAGGCGAGACCCTCGGTCGTCGACCGAGCCGTTCACGACCCGTAGCCACGATCGGAGCAGAATATGGAAGGGAATTCAGGGACCGGCGCGAAGTGCCCGGTCATGCATGGCGCCTCGGCCCCTCAAGTCACGACGGCCGGCGGCCGCTCGAACCGCGACTGGTGGCCCAATGCGCTCAATCTGGGCATCCTGCACCAGCATTCGCCTCGCTCCAATCCGCTCGGCGCGACGTTCAAGTACTCCGAGTCGTTGAAGTCGCTCGACGTTGCGGCGCTCAAGCAGGACCTGTTCGCGCTCATGACCAACTCGCAGGACTGGTGGCCGGCCGACTACGGGCATTACGGTCCGTTCTTCGTGCGCATGGCGTGGCACAGCGCCGGCACCTACCGCACGGCCGATGGCCGCGGTGGCTCGTCGTCGGGCACGCAGCGCTTCGCGCCGCTCAACAGCTGGCCCGACAACGGCAATCTCGATAAGGCCCGTCGCCTGTTGTGGCCCATCAAGCAGAAGTACGGCAACGCACTCTCGTGGGCCGACCTCATGATCTTTGCCAGCGACTGCGGCATGGAATCCATGGGCTTCAAGCCCTTCGGCTTCTCCTTCGGCCGCGACGATGTGTACGAGCCCGAGCAGGACATCTACTGGGGTGCCGAGACCGAGTGGCTGGGCGACAAGCGCTATCAGGGCGACCGTGAACTCGAGCACCCGCTGGCGGCCGTGCAGATGGGGCTCATCTACGTCAACCCGGAAGGCCCGAACGGCACGCCGGATCCGATGGCGTCGGCCCGCGATATCCGCGAGACGTTCGCCCGCATGGCGATGAACGACGAAGAGACGGTGGCCCTGGTGGCCGGCGGACACACCTTCGGCAAGGCGCACGGCGCCGGTGACACCGCCCACGTGGGGCCGGAGCCGGAAGGCGCCAGCATCGAACTGCAGGGCCTGGGCTGGGCCAACAGCTTCGGCACCGGTAAGGGCGGCGACACGATCACCAGCGGCCTCGAAGGCGCCTGGAAGCCCAACCCCACCACCTGGGACGGCGGCTACTTCCAGACCCTGCTCGGCTACGAGTGGCAGCTCACCAAGAGCCCGGCCGGCGCACAGCAGTGGACGCCGACCGACCCCGCCGCCGCGACCACGGTGGTGGACGCGCACGATCCGACCAAGCGCCACGCACCGATGATGTCCACCGCCGACATGGCGCTGCGCACGGATCCGGCCTACCTCGCGATCTCCACGCGCTATCGCGACAACTTCAACGAGTTCGCCGACGCCTTCGCGCGGGCGTGGTTCAAGCTCACGCACCGCGACATGGGCCCGAGCACGCGCTACCAGGGCCCACTCTCGCCGACCGAAACGCTGATCTGGCAGGATCCCATCCCCGCCGTCAATCATGCGTTGATCGACGCCCACGACATCGCGGCGCTCAAGAGCACGATCCTCGCCTCGGGGCTGTCCATCGGACAGCTGGTGAACACCGCGTGGGCATCGGCCTCCACCTTCCGCGGCTCCGACAAGCGTGGCGGCGCCAACGGCGCGCGCATCCGTCTCGCACCGGCGAAGCAGTGGGAAGTGAATCAGCCCGCGAAGCTCGCCCGCGCACTCGAGATCTTCGAGAGCATCCAGCAGCAGTTCAACGCCGCGCAGACGGGCGGCAAGAAGGTGTCCATCGCCGACCTGATCGTGCTGGGTGGCGGCGCAGCCATTGAGGCGGCCGCGGCAAAGGCCGGCACGCCGGTCACGGTGCCGTTCACGCCCGGCCGCATGGATGCCACGGCGGAGCACACCGACGCGCATTCGTACGCCATGCTCGAGCCGCAGGCCGACGGCTTCCGCAACTACCAGAAGAGCGCGTTCACGGTCACCGCGGAAGAGATGCTCGTCGACAAGGCCCAGCTGCTCACCCTCTCGGCGCCCGAAATGACGGTGCTGGTCGGCGGCTTGCGCGTGCTGAACGCGAACGTCGGACAGGCCAAGCATGGCGTGTTCACCGATCGCCCCGAAACGCTCAGCACCGACTTCTTCGTGAACCTGCTCGACATCGGCACCACGTGGAAGCCGATCGCCGATTCGAAGGAGGTCTTCGAAGGGCGTGACCGCACCACGGGTGACGTGAAGTGGACGGCCACGCGTGTGGACCTGATCTTCGGCTCCAACTCGCAGCTGCGCGCGCTCTCCGAGGTGTATGCGCAGGACGATGCGAAGGAGACGTTCGTGCATGACTTCGTCGCGGCCTGGACCAAGGTGATGAACCTCGACCGCTTCGACTTGGACTGAGAGTATAAACCGGCGTGGCGACGCCGCGCAGGAACAAAGGGATGAAGTGCGTGCTTGAGGGTTCACCGCGTACGTCAGCTGTGAACCCTCAATCGCATCACCATGTCGACTCGTCCTACGTCCCGCCGCATCGCCCGCTCCCTCGTGTCCCTCGCTGGTGCGCTACTGGTCGGCGCCGCACTCGCCAACTGCAGTGACGACGAAACGGTGGTCGCCCCGACGCCGCTGGTGAAGTACCGCGCCACGTTGGTCGGCACGGAAGAAGTCCCGCCGGTGACCACGACCGCCACTGGCAGCGCCGAGTTCACGCTCAGCCGCACCAACGACACGCTGTTCGTGAACGTGACCGTGAACGGCCTGAACAACATGCGATTTGGCCATTTCCACACCGCCGCCCGCGGTGCCAATGGCGCGGTCGTCGCGTTCGTGGTTGACGGACCGACCGTGGCGGGACCGTCCAACGGTCGCGTCGGTAAGCAGTTCATCACGGCCGCCAACCTGAGCGGCACGCTCGCCGGTCAGCCGCTCAGCGCCCTCGTCACTCAGCTGAACGCCGGTGGCATTTATGTGAACATCCACACCGACGCGAACACCGGCGGTGAACTGCGCGGCCAGGTGGCGTTGGTCCCGTAACGTCTGGTGGCGGTACGTGGGGAGAGGTAACCTTGGGCACCGGATCGGCCATCGCCACCGGTGCCCTTTCTCTTTGCCCCTCAGCTGAGCGCCTCATGTACAGTCGTCGTGAATTCATCGGCACCGGTCTTGCCGCGTTCGGCGCCGTATCCGCCTTCGATCCGCGCGTACTCGTGCCCGCGCGCGCCGCCAAGAAAATTCTCATCCTTGGCGGCACCGGCTTCGTAGGCCCGCATGATGTGCGCGAAGCGCTCAAGCGCGGGCATCAGGTCACGATCTTCAATCGTGGCAAGAGCGCGCCCGGCATGTTCGGCAAAGATGTCGAAGAACTTGCCGGTGATCGCGCGAATGACCTCAGCGCGCTCAAGGGTCGGAAGTGGGACGCCGTGATCGACGAGTCGGCGTCGCTGGCCAGCGCCCCCGATTGGGTCAAGCTCTCGGCCGAGCTGCTAAAGGACAACGTCGATCAGTACCTGTTCATCTCTACGCGCTCGGTGTATCAGGATCTCAGCCGCGTACCGATGTCGATCGAGGCGCCGGTGCTTACGCTCGAAAATTCGCCGATCGAAGCGGGCAAGCCACTCAGCTACGGCCATGCCAAGGCGTACGCCGAGAAGGCGGCGCATGCCGCGATGCCGGGTCGCGTCACGGTGGTGCGTCCGGGGCTCATCGTCGGTCCTGAAGACGACACCGATCGCTTCACGAATTGGCCGGTGCGCATCGCCCGCGGCGGTGAGGTGCTGGTGCCGGGTGATGGCACCGATCACGTGCAGATCATCGACGCGCGCGATCTCGTGAAGTTCTGCATCACGCTCGTTGAGAACCGCACGTATGGCGTGTTCAACGGCGTGGGCCCGCAGATGGGGATGCCGTTCACGGAGTTCGTGTCGCGCATTCAGAAGGGCGTTGGCAGCAACCCTACGTACACGTGGGTGGACGCTGATTTTCTGCGCGCCAACGGCGCCAATCCGTATGGCAAAGAGTTGCCGGTGTTTCAGGTCATGCGCGGACGCACGGCCGGCTTTGCGCGCATCGACATCACCCCCGAACTCAAGGCGGGTCTCACGGTGCGCCCGATGGAAGACACCGCGCGCGATACCCTCGCGTGGTGGCGCACGCTGCCGGCCGATCGACAGGCCGCCATCAAGACGGGCTTCACGCCGGAGCGTGAGGCGGCGCTGCTGGCGCTCTGGAAGGCGCGCACTCCCAAGTGAGCGACGGCATCGTGGCAAAGAAAACGGCGCGTCGCGCGGATGTGGCGCTGTCGGAACGGTGGCTCGCGTCGGATAACTGACGTCAGCGCGCGGTGGCGCTCAACATTCGACGCCACCGCGCATCCCACTGACGCTCACGTAGAGGGAGTCACCCGAGAGCGCGCCGCCGGCCCGTCGCATCGGTACGGCGACCTGCGCGCCGCACCGGGACGCGGCACCCGCCGGATGGCGACCGCCGGCAATCACACCAAGCGTGTACGACATCGCTGGCTGCACCGGACCGAGGCTGAGCTGTGCGGTCGCCGCCGTATCGGCGTTTGCCCCGAGCATCACCACGGTGATCGGCCACGTAGCCCCGCTATCCAGCGGCATTTCGCCTGACACGAAAAACGGAT
>CAITQY010000238.1 GCA_903894655.1 uncultured Gemmatimonadota bacterium | reverse complement strand
TCTCACCCACGCGCGTCGCAAGGCGTAAGCTTCGTGGCATGATCGACGAACCGTTTCGGCAATGGCTGGCCCGTCGCGCGAGTGCCCCAGCGGCGGCACTCGCGCGCGCGGGGATCACGGCCAATCAGATCACGGTCGTGGCCGCCGTCCTCGGGCTGACCGCGGCGGCGCTGGTTGCGGTGCAGCTCACAGGGCTGGGGATCACGCTGTGGCTCGTGAGCCGATTGCTCGACGGTTTCGATGGCATGGTGGCGCGACTCACTGGGCAGAGCTCGCTGTTCGGCGGCTACCTCGATATCACGCTCGATATGCTCGCGTATTCCGCCATGGCGATCGCTTTCGCCATTGCGATGCCGGCCGATGTCGTGCTTTGGATGCTGGTGCTGCTGGGCTACGTGTTGGCCATCACCACGACGCTGGCGTTGTCATCGCTGGCCGAGAAAGCGGACCGGCAACTGGGTGGCGATCGGTCGATTCAGTTCACGCGCGCCCTGGCCGAAGGGGGCGAAACCACCGCGGTGTATGTGGTCATCGCCCTCGTTCCATCGGTCAGTCGGTACGTGCTGGTGGTGTGGATCACGCTGTTGGCCATCACGGTCATCCAGCGCACGGTGCTCGCCCGTCGACTGCTGGCGTAGCACCCAGCTCGCCCGCAGAGCGCTATTTCTCCTTGGTCGTCACCTTGATGACACCATTGGCCCCGGCCTCGCCGTACATGGCCTTGGCGGCCTCACCCTTCATGACCTCGACCGACTCGATCGACTCGGGGCTGATCGCGTTCAGCGTCGACGATTCCACGGTCTTCCCGTCGACGATCAGCAGGCCGGTGAACGGCTTCTTGGCGGACCCCGAGACGTCGACGACGCGGAGTGGTGCACCATTGAGAACGGCCGACGGCAACGCGCCCCTCGTCACAATGCGGATCTCCTGCGCCTTGCCGCCGCGCACGTTCACCGTCGCGATCTTGTCAGCCGACAGCGCATTGGCTTCGGCGCGCGTGACCTGCTTACCGTCGATCACGTAGATCGCTCTCGTGGTGTCGAGTTTGGTCACCTGCGCGACACGCGTCTCTACACCCTTCACGTCCATGTTCTGCAACTCGGCCGCCGTGGGCAGCTGCGATTCGCAGGCGGCGAGCAGCGCGACGGCCGCCAGCAGGGCGCTGCCAATGCGACGGGAGCGAAGGAACTGCGAGGGACGTGAGGTCATGATGATCAGTCTCCGTTCGAGGTGTGATGCGTTGTAGGAAAAGGCAGGACTGGTGAGCGCGAGCGGGGTACGGGCGACACCACCGTGCATCAAGCGCGGGACGTGTGACGACAGTTCGATCAGGAGCTGGCCGTACTGGCGCGTGGAGGCGCCGGTGCCGAGCACACGGCGATCGCAATCGAGCTCGATGGCCAGACGCAAACGGGCGAGCGCGAACCAAGCGATCGGATTCCAGGGCATGAGCGCGACCGCGACACAGGCCGAGAGCAGGAGCAGCGGATCGCCGGCCGCGATGTGTGACTGTTCGTGCGTGATCACGAGCCGCTGCTCGTGGGCAGAGCGCTCCAGCAGCCAGGCCGGCACCGCAATGCGCGGATCACGCACGCCGATCACCGCCGGGCCGAGGGCCTCGGTCACGCTCACCGCAACACCATCGATATCGCGGCGCAGGGCGCGCGCGAGCTCGGCGCGATGTCGCCGGTAACTCACGCCAAACACGGCGAGCACGAGCAGCGTGGAGAGGGGCCACATGGCGGTCACGGCCGCCTGCACCGCGACCGGCGCACGCTCGAGCGCACCACCGATGATCGTGGCGCTCCATTGCACGGGTGCCGTGAGCACGCGATCGACGGTGGATGACCACGTACGTAGCGCAACGCGCCACAGGGCAGGAGATGTTGCGGCGTCGGCGGCGTCGGGCATGCCAACCAACGCGATCTCCGGGACGGCGTCGGCCGACGCTGGCGCCATACGAAGCGGCGCCACCAGCACGAGCCCGAGTGACGAGAACAGGGCGCCACTCCAAATGAGCCGATTGGGCAGCGACCGACCGGCCCCCTTCTGCAGCAACAGCGCGGCGAGGGCGAGCAGGGCGCTCACGACGATCGCCTGCGTCATCCAGCCGACGAGGAGGGCGGGGGTCATGCGTCGTCACCCAGCCGCTCGTCACCCAGCCGCTCGTCACCCAGCCGCTCGTCACCCAGCCGCTCGTCGAGCAACGCTCGCATGCGCTCGAGCTCCTCGCGCGACAGCTGCTTGTCCGACACGAGCTGCGTGAACATCCGCTCGGCCGACCCCTGATAGATCGCGTCCTTGATCCGGGTGAGGGCACTCCGCCCGGCCCGCTCGGCGGCCACCGCCGGGAAGTAGCGATACGCGCGGCCCTCGGGCTCGTGGTGCACGTAGCCTTTGTCCTCGAGCGTCTGGAGGGCGGAGAGGACAGAGGTATAGGCGAGTTCTTCTTCCATGGCGTCGCGGACATCGGCCACGGTGGCGGAGCCAAGGCGCCAGAGGACGCTCATGACGGCGAGTTCGCGCGGGGGGAAATGGACGTCGGTCATGATGCGGGCGGCTGCTGCGGGGAAGTCAGTACTGGTCTGCCAGTAGTATGAAGGCGGGTTCGGGGTTTGTCAACTGGTTTATCCGTAGGTGGCGCGTGGGGCTGGACGCTATCGGCGCTCGGAGCCACCCGGTGGCGCGCGCGGCGGAACGATGTGTGACGCGGCATGCGGTGGAGACGTCTGCTCTCCGCGCGTGCGGGCATTGCCGTGTTGCGGCATCGGATTGTGAACAGGTCCTCACCTCCTCCTCTCAGAGTGGTCGGGGATTGCCTCAACGGCCTCGGCCACGTATGCTCACCCGATCGGCTTTCGATGCTGTGAGGCATGGTACGCTGATTGGACAGCGGACCTCGCATCGGGTTGGCGACGTCTTCGGTATCGCACGGGAGATGGCGCAGGCGAGTGTCCGCGCCTACCAATCACACCAGTCATCCGACATGGTCTCCAGATTTTCCACGCGAGTTGCGCTCATGATCGGAACGCTTCGCGCGCGATTGTCTCGCCGTGGTCGTCCGCCTTCCGAGGCGGAGCGCATGTCGTGGATCCGCGCCGGCACTGAGGTCTTGGGGTCCGTGACCGCGGTGTCCGGCAGTGCGGTGCTGGTGGAAGGCGTGTTGAACGGAGACATCCTCGGTGCCGGCGTTGTCTATGTCGCCGCCGCTGGGCGTGTCCGGGGGTTCATCGAGGCCAAGGAAGTCGTTGTGGCCGGTGAAATCCACGGCGACGTGAAGGCGCAGAGCCGTTGTGAGGTGCATGCCACCGGGCTCGTGGTCGGCTCGGTGAACGCGAGCACCTGCCTTTTTCTCGAGGGTGCCCGGGTGATCGGCGCGTTGAGGATCGGACAGGTGGACGATCATGCGCCCGCGCTGGCGCCGTCGGCCGGACCGGCTCTCGTCGCACCGGGGGGCGCGAAACCTCAAGCGGGGCGGGCGTACCGCCTTGAGCTCGATCCATGAGCGAGCCGGTGTCGGTGCCGTTGGCGCTTCCCCCGTCGGTACGCTGGCCCTCGCCACGCGTGCTGCCGGTGCGTCCCAGCAGCTCCGGCCGTCTCTTCGATTCACCGTCGTGCTCCTGGCGCCCGACCGATCCACCCGGTCGCTCGCTGAGCCCGGCGGGTATTGCTCCTCTGCGGCGCGAAGCGGACCGCCTGTCGTGGCGTCGCCGGCAGGCGCGGTACCGGGCGCTGGCGATTTTCGCCGCGCTGCTCCTCGTCGTGGCAGGCATTGGCGGCAACTTGCTCGGCCAGCTCACGGTGCGCACGGCGGACCTCTTCACGGAGCGGAACCGCAACATGACGCTGGCGGACTCGATCGCCCAGTTTCAGGTGGCACTGCAGTCGCGGGTCAAGCGGTCTGTCGTGTTGCAGCGCATCGTGAAGGGTCGCCCTGATATGCCGATTGTCGGGCGGGTATCGAGTCGCTTCACCTCGAGACGCCTGCACCCGCTGCTCATGACGTGGCGTGCGCATCGCGGCGTCGACATTGACGCCCCCTCGGGCACTCTCCTGCATCCCGTCGTCCCGGGACGGGTCGTGAAAGTCGCCCGCAACTTCGGCTACGGACTGTTCGTCGAGGTTGATCACGGCGGTGGCCTGAGCACCCGATATGCGCACCTTCGCGAGGCGCATGTGCGAGTCGGGCAGCTAGTTCGTCCCAACATGACCCTCGGCAAGTCGGGGTCCTCCGGATTCGCCAGTGGGCCGCATTTGCATTACGAGGTCATGAAAAACGGTCGGCAGGTCGACCCGTTGACCTTCCAGCTCATCGTTCTGGAACGGGTGCCGGCCTCGATCGAGCGCGTGGCTCAGAAGCCGGACTCCGGTCAGCTCCGGGCTGTGGCGTTGCCGGGTGATCCGCAAGAATCCGGGAGCCGGCGGGGGCTCGGCAAGAGCGCCGGCAGAGGAGTCGGCAGGGGCGCCGAAAATGGCCGCTCGGCGCCGAAGCCGAACGGCGCTGCTGTTTCAGCCCCGCGGACGGGTGTAAATTCATCCTATGTGCCGTTCGACGGGGGTCGCTTCAAGTAGTCCGCTCCCGTCTCTCACCACCAATCATCGTCGCCACCATGCACGCTGCTTTCCATATCTTT
>CAITQY010000237.1 GCA_903894655.1 uncultured Gemmatimonadota bacterium | reverse complement strand
TATGGTGGATACAAGGAGCGGCGCTGTGGCGCCGACCGATCGTTTCGGCCCGTTCGGCGGACGGTACGTTCCGGAAACGCTGATCCCGGCGCTTGATGCGCTCGAGGCTGCGTTCGAGGAAACGCGTCACGACGTGGCCTTTCAGGCGGAACTCGATGCGCTGCTGCGTGAGTACGTAGGGCGTCCGACGGCGCTCTCGTTCGCGCCGCGACTGAGCGCGCGTGTCGGGGCACCGGTGTGGATGAAGCGCGAAGACCTGTGCCATACGGGTGCGCATAAAATCAACAACACGGTGGCGCAAGCGATGCTGGCGCGCCGCATGGGCAAGCGGCGCATCATCGCCGAGACCGGCGCCGGCCAGCACGGGGTCGCGACCGCGACGATCTGCGCGCGCTTTGGGCTGGAGTGCGTGGTGTACATGGGCGAGGAGGACATGCAGCGTCAGGCGCTGAACGTGTTCCGGATGGGATTGCTGGGCGCCACCGTCATCCCGGTGCTGTCGGGCACCCGAACGCTGAAAGATGCGACAACGGAGGCGATTCGTGATTGGGTCGGCTCGGTGAACGAAAGCCACTACATCATCGGCTCGGTCGTCGGTCCGGCCCCGTATCCGCGCATGGTGCGCGAGTTTCAGTCGGTGATCGGCCGCGAGGCCCGCGCCCAGATGCTCGCGCGCGCGGGCGTCCTCCCCAAGACCGTCGTTGCGTGCGTCGGCGGCGGCTCCAATGCGATGGGCATCTTCGCCGGATTCGTGGCGGATGCCGGGGTGGAACTCGTGGGCGTCGAAGCGGCCGGTGAAGGACTGCACACCGAGCGACACAGCGCCTCAATCACGCGCGGCACCCCGGGGGTCTTGCACGGGTCACTCAGCTATCTGTTGCAGGATGCCAACGGACAGGTGCACCCCGCCCACAGTATCTCGGCTGGCCTCGATTACCCTGGCGTCGGCCCCGAGCACGCGTGGCTGCACGACAGCGGTCGGGCAGAGTACGTGTCGATCGACGATACGGAAGCGTTACGCGGTGTCGCCTTGCTGAGCCGCCTCGAAGGTATCATTCCGGCGCTCGAGACGGCGCACGCGGTGGCTTGGATCGAACGGGAAGCTGGGCGCTGGTCGGAGCAGGAGGCGATCTTGCTGTGCGTCAGCGGCCGTGGGGACAAGGACATCGGCACGATCAATCAGTACACGCTCCCCGAGGTATGACATCGACGGGGCTCGACGTGGCCGCGTCACCGCAGGCGGTGGCGGCGATCGAGGATGCCTTACGCTCGTTCGCGAAGGCGCTTCGCGCCATTCAATTGTACCTCGCCAACAATCCGACGCGCGCGGCCGCGATCGAGCAGGCGCGCACCGCATTCGGTGCGGTGTGGCGCGTCGCCGATCCCCTCGAGATTCAGATCAAGGAATCGTCGTTCGTGTGGGAAGAGCGCACCGTCTATCTCGATGCGGAGCGCGGCACTGATGGGTTGCCATGGCTCCTCTATCGCGACGGGTTGCGGTCGCTCCACGTGCACAGCGGGTTTGAGACGACGGATCTCGAGGCCCTGCTCGCCATTTTGCATAAGGCGCGGACGGCCCCTCCCGATGGCGATGATCTCGTCACGCTCTTGTGGGTCGCCGATCTGGCCACGATCGAGTCTCGACATGTCGAGCACGGCACCGTCGGCGACCTGCCGATCGTGAGTGGGACGGATCGCCCGGGCGTGGCGGTGTTCGCGTCCGGTGTGACGCCGTTGGCGGTGCCAGCGGCGGAGACCGCTGCCCCAGGCGAGGGGCCGCCTCCCGGCTTGGTGCGGGTGGAGGACTTTGACAGCACGCTGTACTTCCTCGATATCCGTGAGGCGGCGTACCTGCAGGAGGAGCTCAAGCGCGAGTACGCCGAGGATCATCGCAAGTTGGTGCTGGCAAGTCTGTTCGATGTCATCGAGGGACAGCCAGTAGCGAATTCGCAGCTGGAAGCACTGCGCACGGTCGATCTGCTCTTGATCGAGTTCCTCACGCTCGGGGACTACGAGCTGGTCGGCTTCGCGTTGCGTGAAGCGTCGACGCTGTCGCGCCGACTCACTGCGGACGAGCGCGTCTTGACGGCCCTGCGCGAGCTGCCGGGCAGGTTGAGTGAGCCGGCGGTAATGGCGCAGCTGCTGCAGGCACTCGATGAGAGTGCACGTACACCAGTCGCGTCGCTGCTCGAGGGGCTGTTTGTTGAACTACGACCCTGCGCGCTCGAGCCGCTCGTGGCGTGGCTCGGTGTCGCGACCGCCTCGCCGGCGCGCGCCTCGATCGCGCGCGCGTCGGCCCGGCTGGCCGGGGCGCACACGACGGAGCTCGCGCAGCTGTTGGAGCTCGAGAACGAATGTGTCGTGCGTGGCGCCCTTCGGCTGGCGGCGCAGCTGGCGACACCTGCCGCGGTGCCGGGCCTTGCGCGGTTGCTGCGTGGGCGCGACGCGAAGTTGCGGGTCGAGGCGCTGAACGTCCTCGGCGAGATCGCGTCGCCGGCCGCGTTACAGGCAGTCGAGCGGGCCATTGACGACTCCGATCGCGACGTGCGCGTTGCGGCGTATCGTGTGCTGGCGGCACGGGCACACACGGCGGCGCTTCCCCGGTTGCTTGTTGCCGTGCGGCGCAAAGAGCTGCGCGCTGCGGATCTGAGCGAGAAGATGGCGCTGTTCGAGGCCTTTGGCGGCATGTGCGGTGACGCGGGGGTGCCCGAGCTCGACACGCTGCTCAACGCGCGCGGACTGCTGGGGGCACGCGAGCCGGCGGAGCTGCGCGCCTGCGCCGCCCGTGCGCTCGGCATGGTTGGGTCGCCGGCCGCGAGCACCGCGCTGCAGCGCGCCGCGGACACGAAGGACGTCGTCGTGCGGAGCGCGGTGGCGCGGGCCATGCGCGGCAACGCATGAGTTCCCCGATCGCGATCACCGGCAGCGATCCGTCGGGTGATCCGCTGGCGCAGCCGACGGCGCGCGCATTCGTGGTCGCGCTGCATGGGGCGATCCGCGCGGTGCGACTGTATCCGATCGAAAACAGTGCGGTGCAGAAGGCGATCGTCGAGTTGGGGAATGCGGCGGAACGTGTTGGGCTGGCCGACGGACTGTGTCGCTTGCGACGCATCGGCGACTACCTGTTTGTGAATGAAACGCGACTGCGGCTCACGCTCGACAATTATGCGGCGGTGGCGTACGTACTCGGGTTGCTCCGCGAAGCGGGGCTCGGCGGTCTGTCGGTCATTGCTCCGACGACCCCGCGCGCTTGGGTCGTGCTGATCGCGTTCCTGCAGTCGCCGCCGCTCGAATATCCCGAAGAGGAGCGACTCGCGCAGCTGTCGGCGCGCGTCGAGCAGGCTGACGTCATGTGCTTCGAGTTCTATGCGCCCGTCGACGAATCCGATCAGCCTGAGGCGGATTTGGACGCGAAGGAGCGTGCCCGTCAGACGTATGTGCGGTCGCTCGACGTGACCCGCGAGGTGATGACGTCGGCGCGGCTCGGGCGGAGCGCCGGCCTGAAGCGGGTCAAGCGCGCGGTGCAGGGACTCGTCGACGCCATCCTCACCGATTCTGCCTCGTTGCTCGGCTTGACCACGCTACGCGAGTTCGACGAGTACACGTTTGTGCACAGCGTGAACGTGAGTATCCTCTCCGTGGCGCTCGGACGGCGGCTCGGACTGACCAAGCTCCAGTTGCTGGACCTCGGTCTGGCGGCCCTGTTGCACGACATCGGCAAATCACGCGTGCCGCTCGACCTGCTCAACAAATACGGCATGCTCGATGTCGACGAGCGGGCGCTCCTGCAGACGCACACGTGGCAGGGCGTGCTCATGATGTTCGCCATGCCGACTGGGTCTGCGCGGCCTTGGCGCGCCATGACGACGGCCTATGAGCATCACATGCGCATCGACCTCACGGGCTACCCCACGCCATATCGGTCGCGACGCCTGAGCTTGTACAGCAAGATTATCGCGGTGGCGGACGGATTCGATGCGGCGACCACGACACGGGTGTATCAGGACGCGCCATGGACGCCGGCGGACGTGCTGCGGGGGATGCGTGACAACACGCGCCTCGGACTCGACCCTGTGGTCGTGAAGGCGTTCATCAACTTGACGGGCATCTATCCGGTCGGCACGCTCGTCGTCCTCGACTCCTTCGCGTTGGCGATGGTGGTCGCAGCTAACCCCGAGCCGACCGCCCTGTCACGTCCGCTGGTGCGCATGATCACCGACGCCCAAGGCAATCGCGTGGAGGATCGGCATCTGTACGACCTGACAGTATGCGACGCGTCTGGCCAATTTCAGTACACCATCATCCGGACCGAGGACCCACAACGATATGGCATCAACATCAGTGACTACTTCGCCTGACGTGTCTGCCCCGTCGACGTCTCGGCTGTCGGCGCGATTTTCTGCGCTGGCCGCTGAGGGTCGTCGAGCGCTCGTCTGCTATGTGACGGCGGGGCATCCCGATCCCGAGCAGGGCGTGGCGCTGCTCCGTGGCATCGCCGCCGCCGGCGCCGACGTGATCGAGATCGGCGTGCCGTTTTCCGATCCCATGGCCGACGGACCCGTCATTCAACAGAGTTCGCAAACGGCGCTCGACCACGGCATGAACTTGGAGCGCACGCTGCACCTGGTGCGCGCAGCCGCGCTCGACGTCCCGATCGTGCTCTTCAGCTACCTCAATCCGATCATCGCCGGTGGCCCTGACGTGCTGGCGCGCGCGCGCGCGGCCGGTGTCGATGGCGTTCTGGTTACTGACCTGCCGGTCGGAGCCGATCCGGCGCGCGAGGAGTGGTTCGGCGCCAGCGGTCTCGACTTCGTACGCTTGGTCGCCCCGACGACGCCGGCCCCGCGGATGGCGGAGATCGCCCGTCACGGTGGCGGATTCGTGTATCTGATCAGCCGACTCGGTGTGACCGGAGAACGGGCGTCGCTTCCCGACGATCTGCCGGACACGGTTGCACGGCTGCGCGCGTCGACGTCGCTGCCGATCTGCATTGGCTTCGGCATCTCGACCCCGGAGCAGGCCAAGGCGGCGGCGCTGTTGGGTGATGGGGTCATCGTCGGCAGCGCGCTGGTACGCGCCGCCGGCCGCTCCGTGCAAGAGGCCATCGAACTCACGGCCGCGCTCCGTGCGGCCATCGACGAAATTTGACGAACCTTGTGGCTCCGCATCCACTCCGCACCCCGCCGCGGATCGAGCTACCGGCATGGTCGATGGTGACGGACAAGCGGCGCGCCCACATCGCGCGCGTCGTGGACTTGTTGCGCGCCTGGGCGCAGGCGCTCGCGCTCCCGCCCCTCGAGGTGCAGGCCTGGGTGGATGCCGGCGCTTGGCACGATGCGTTGCGTGACGCCGACGAAGTCACCTTGCGCGCTGACACGGGTGATCACGCGCGACCGTTCGGCATGCTGCATGGCCCAGCGGCGGCGATCCGGCTGACCGCCGAAGGCGAGTCGCGTCAGGACGTGCTCGACGCCATTCGGTGGCACACCGTTGGTCAGGCGAACTGGTCTCAAGTGGGTCGTGCCCTGTACATGGCGGATTTTCTCGAACCGGGACGCTCGTTCATGCAGGCCGATCGCGCATTTCTCGCCAACTGCGTCCCGAAGGCCTTCGATCAGGTCTTTCGTCAAGTGGTGCGCATGCGCCTCGAATGGGCCATTCGCGAGGGGAAGGGTCTCGCGCCTGAGACGGTGGCGCTCTGGGATCAGGTGCGATGAGCACGACGCCGGGGTGGCCATCGATGCCGTCGCACGAGGCGCCGCGGCGTCAGCGGCGCGGATGGCTCATCGTTGCCTTACTGACCATGGTGGTGCTCGGGGCTGGCGCCGCCTGGTGGGGGAGGCGCAACACGCCGGCCGTCGAGTCCACGACCGGGACGATGGCCGCGCTCGATGATTCGTCGGGCCGTGCACCGGAGAACAGCCGCGTCCTTGTGCGCGTGCTCAATGCGTCGGGGACGCGCGGCTACGCGCGTCGCGCCACCATCGAACTCCGCGATCGCGGATTCGATGTGGTTGAGTACGATACCGAACGGGGTGCGCCGCGCAGCGCCACGTTGATCGTTTCGCACACGGGCCATCGGGACTGGGCTGAACGATTGCAGCGCGCCGTTGGGACGGGCGAGATCGAGGCGCGTCCCGATTCGCTACGCTACGTGGATCTCACCATCTTCGTGGGCCGCGACTGGAAGCCGTCGACCGAGACGCTCCGTCCGTAGCTGACCGCAGGCCGCCGCGATATCGAGCCCACGGCTGCGACGAACCGCCGTTTCCACACCACGCGCCCGCAGCGCCCGGGTAAACGAGGCGATGGCAGAGGCCGATGACGGGACAAAGCCCATAGTGCCGCCGGGATGGAGCGGAATCAAATTCACGAAGGCGCGGCACTCGCGAGCCAGTTGCGCCAGCAGCGCCGCGTGCGACGGCTGATCGTTCACGCCGCCCAGCATGACATATTCGAACGTCACACGGCGATCGAACGTCGCGGCCGCCGCGATCACGTCGGCCAGCGGATACTTCGTGTTGACCGGCATCAGCGATTGGCGCAACTCGTCGCTGGGTGCATGGATCGAGATCGCCAGGCGAAACTGCTCGGGACGTTCGGAGAGCGCCACGATCCCCGGCAGCACGCCGACGGTTGAGATCGTGATGTGACGCGCGCCGATGCCCAGAGCGCGGGGGTCGTTGAGCAGTGAAAGCGTGGGATCGACCGCCTGCCAATTCATCATCGGTTCCCCCATGCCCATGAAGACGATGTTCGTGGGAATGATCGGCGGCGAGAGCAGGCGAAGTTCCCGCACCTGCCCAGCGATTTCCGACGGTTGCAGGTTGCGCTGGAATCCCATGGCGCCGGTCGCGCAAAACGCGCACTGCAGCGCGCATCCCGCTTGGGACGAGATGCAGAACGTGATCCGGTCGCCGTCGGGGATGGACACGGTTTCGATAAGCTGACCGTCGGCCATTTTGAACAAAAACTTCTCGGTGCCGTCGGTCGATGTCTGACGTGTGGCGAGTTCCAACTGGGGGAGCGCGAAGGACTGCGCGAGCGCCTCACGGAGCGCCTTGGGCAACTCCGTGATATCGTCGAATGACCGGACTGGACGCTGCCAGAGGCGCGCAAAAATCTGCGCGGCGCGATACGACGGTTCACCACGATCGCGCAGCCATGATAAAAGTCGTGACAAGGCGGCGTCCGGCGCGAGGTCGAGGAGGTTTTCGGTCGTACGCGTTTCTGGCATCATTCCCTGAGGATCGAACTGAGCGTGAACTGATAAACGGGTCCGAGCCCGGCGATGCCTTCCTCGCGAGCCACGCCAACCACATACCTCGCATAGTACACGGCCAGCCCCGATCGGATACGCGTCACGGTGCCGCCGCCGGCTGATCCGCGCACAATCGCCGCGCGGGCCTCCAGTCGATCGAGGCGACCCGACAGGAACGTCCCGCGCTCAGTCGCGCCCCGGTTGACGTTGTTCTGGCTCAGGCCCAACCGAAGCTCGCGTGTTGCCGATGCACCGATCACACGGGCATCCACCGCCGCCACGAACGCGGGCCGATCATCAACCTCGCGCCCCGGCCGCCAGAGGAAGCTGGATACGGCGAGGCGTGCGTTCTGCCACGGCAGATCATGCACGACCACCCCAAGATCGGCCGCGATGGCCGTGTTCGTCTCCTGATCCGCGCGCCCTTCGCGCCAGCGAACAGCCAAGCCGGCGGTGACATGCGGAACTAGAGTCTTCGCGGCGGTAGCACTGACCAGTGTGCTGGCATAGCTGATCTCCCCAACGCTCTGGGGATCACTGTCGGTGCGCACCAAGCCAGCAACCGAGGTTCGGGCAACGGAGAGCCCGAGGGTCGTGCCGGACGCGCGCCGGAACGACGCCGAGAGCAATTGCCCATCCACGCCTTGCTGTGCGCCGGTCGTCAACGAGGCCACGCCGAGCCGGATGCGTTCACCCGGTCGGAGCGACGACGCGGCCGGATTCCACAGACCGGCGCCGGGCTCCGCCGCGAGGGCGGCAGGCTCGAGAACGGCACCGAGTGGAAATTCCCAAAGTTCGCGCGCGGGGACTGGCTGCGCGGCGAGCCCGCGGGCCCAGCAAAACGCGGCCACCCCGTAGAGGAGCATACGACACATAGGGGACAGTAACGGCCCTCGCCGTGGCGGGTCAAGCGAATCGCCCTGCGGAATCGCTACCGAGTTGGACGTAAATCGTTTAACTTTCGTCGTTTGCGGCCACTCATCGGCCCGTGCAGGTCCCTGATTCGTCCCTGATTCGTCCCTGATTCGTCCCGTTCGGAGCGTCGCGAGTAATGTCGTCTTTGCCAGAACAGTCCGTGCTCGCCACATCCCTCCGTACCGACACCTGTGGCCTCCTGCGCTCACAGGATGTCGAACGCACCGTCCGCCTCGGCGGATGGGTGCATCGGAGTCGCGATTTGGGCGGCCTCGTGTTCATCGATCTGCGCGATCGTACTGGCCTGGTGCAGTTGGCCTTCGGTCCGACGTGGAGCGATGCCGAGACGTTGCGCATCGCCGCGGCGGTGGGTGTCGAGTCGGTCGTGTTGTGCGAAGGGGTAGTCGTCGCCCGCGAACCGGAGAGACAGAATCCCGATATGCTCACCGGCTCGATCGAAGTGCGCGTCACGTCGCTGCGTGTCGTTGGCCCCGCAGTAACGCCCGCGCTGCCGGTGGCCCGCGGACGAGGCGAAAAGATGGCGGCCGAAGAGCTTCGCTTGCGCCATCGCTACCTCGACTTGCGCCGGCCGGAATTGCAGGAGAATCTGGTGCTGCGCCATCGCCTGTTGCAGCTGTCGCGCCGGTTTCTCAGCGATCGGGGATACCTTGAGCTCGAGACGCCCATCCTCACGAAGCCGACGCCGGAAGGTGCACGCGATTACCTCGTGCCGAGCCGCGTGCATCCGGGCGAGTTCTATGCGCTGCCCCAGTCGCCGCAGATCTACAAGCAGCTGTTCATGTGCTGTGGCTTCGACCGCTACTTCCAGATCGCCCGTTGCTTCCGCGACGAAGACCTGCGCGCCGACCG
>CAITQY010000236.1 GCA_903894655.1 uncultured Gemmatimonadota bacterium | reverse complement strand
GTTGCTGCGCTTGCACGCCCTGTTGGCGGTGCACGGCATGTCCACCGATCGCGCCGATCGCCTGTTGGCGATGGTCGCCGCCGTGCGGGCAGGGGCCGAGGCCGATCGCACAGACGCGAGCCGTGACGAGGCGGCCGTGTACGCGCACGCCTCGATCGACGACCACGAAGCGCTGGAGGAGTGGGACGATCAGCCGCTCCGCGATGCCGTCGCGATCACCGATGGGTTGCTGCGCACGACCCCGTTGGGGGTGATCATGATTCAGGAGCCGGCGCATCACGACGCCGACATTCTGGCCGCGTTCGAAACGGTGGTGGATACGCCGGTCGAAGCGATGCTCGATCTCGTAGACGAACTGGTAGACGAACGGCCCACGGCAGCGGTGGACATCGCCCTCGATCTGGCCGACGACTTTGGTCTTCCGCTGCCGACTGATACGACGGCCTCGATGGCGCTCGACTTCACGGTCGAGCATGGGCTCGCGGAGCATGGGCTCGTCGAACATGGGCTCGCCGCGTCGCATCTGCCCGCTCCGATGCTGGAGGCGAGCACCGATCTGATGGGGCTCGAGCTCGACGACGCGCTGGCCGATGCGCTGGTCGACGTGCCGACGCGCCGGCCGCCGCGCGAACTCGTCCACCCCGCCCCGTCGCCTCTCGAGGAACCGGCGCTCGCCGTGCGGGAGCCGCTCTCGGCGCTCAACGCCCCGCTGCGCCAACCGGTACGGCACGCGGAGCCGCCGATGGTTCACCGCTTCGGACCGCCACCGGCCACGCTGGTCACGCCTAGTGACCGGTCGGAGCCGATGCCGACATTGCCGACAATGCCGCCGTTGCCGCCACCGCTACCGCGTGCCCCGATGCGCGGGCAGGACGCGCCGGAGGTGGTCAGGGCGAGTCAGCCGAGCGCGGCGCGGAGCGTTCGCCCGCCGATGCCCGACCGGCAGCGGAAAGCGGAAGGCGGGAGCGTAGGCAGGAGCGTCGGCCGGATCGTAGGCGGGGTCGCGGCGGCCGTGGCGGCGGGTGGCGCGGTGTGGTGGTTCCTGCTGCGTTCATGACGATTCCAGGACCGCAGGGTGCGGCGGCGGCGCGGCACGACACTGTCCTGCTCGTGGGGCCGGGTTGGCTTGGCAAGGTCGCGGCGGCGCACCTCGCCGCGCGTGGCGCCACCGTGGCAACACTCCAGCGTAGCGTTCCCGTTTCCACCACCACCGGCGTTACCGCCCTGACCGGGGACATCGCCGACGCGGCGCGTGGTCCGGAGCAGCTGGCGGCATTGTTAACCGTCGTGCGGTCCGCTCTCCCCGCAGCGATCGACCACCTCGTGGTCTGCGTCGCCCCGTCACGCGCCCGCGGCGACGACTACGCCATCTATCCGCAGGCCGCCGCCGGTGCCGTCGCGCTGGCGAACGCCCTGCACATCCGATCGGTGCTGTACGTGTCCAGCACCGGCGTGTACGACCGGCAGGACGGCAGCGAAGTGACCGAGCAGAGCGAGATCACCCCGCACGACGCGCGGGTGCAGGCGTTATACGATGCCGAACAGCACATTGCCACGGTGGCGCACCATGCCGACGCGACCGTACACATCGTCCGCGCGGCCGGGCTGTACGGCCCGCAACGCGACCCTGCCGCACGCTTCGCCGACCCCGCCTTCGCCGCCGCCGACGTATGGTGCAACTTCTCGTGGCGCGACGACGTGATCTCGGCCATCGCCCATCTGCTGCAACACGACCGCGCCCCCGGCGCGCGCATCTTCAACTGTGCCGATGGCACCCCGCTGCGCTCGTCCGCGATCGCGGCCACGCTCACCGGTCGCACCACGCACGCGTCCGAGGATCGCGCCCCCATCGACCGGTCCGCCATCGATCGCGCCGCCCCGGTCCGCAGCGGCCGCAGCAACCAACGCATCAACGTCGACGCGTTGCTGGCCACCGGATGGCGTCCCGCCGCGCCCACGGTCTACGACGGGCTTCGTCTGCTCGGCCATTCGGT
>CAITQY010000235.1 GCA_903894655.1 uncultured Gemmatimonadota bacterium | reverse complement strand
GATCAGGGCGGTTGATCTTGACCGGCTCGATCAGCGGCCAGCCGGGAACCGTCTGCACCTCGCCGACGCTGCCGAAGGGCTTCTCATCGAAGTTCGGCGTCTTGTTGTTCACCGGGGCGGCGGCTTCCTTCAGATTGAAGTAGCCGGTCGCGCCGGGGGTGGCGAGGATCGCCTCCTTGTTGATGCCGCGACCGAGCACTTCGCCGGTCGGGCCGATGGCTACATAATCCATGGGCGTGAGGCCGAGCATCAGCTTGGACGGCTGGATGAAGTCGAAGGGAACGATGTTCAGCATTTCCATGCCCTCAAAGATTTGTTGATACGGGAGTTGGGATCGTTGGCCGTCTTGGCCGACGTGAGTTTCTTTTTCATGCCGGTCATTCTGGCGCAAAAGCTGGCCTTGCGGCCCTTGGCTTCCGTGGTCTTCGGGCTGGGTGCGGGTGGCTTCAGGTTCATGCCCTGCGCCTTCGCACTCGCTCGGCCCTTGGCGTTCAGTCCGCCTGCCGGATTTTTACCCTCTTTGCGTGTCCACGCAGGTGACTTTGCCACGGTTGCCTCCTAATCGCTGGCCCAGACATTAGGAGTATCGAGGTCTTCATCCCACGGCGCAAGGGGCACACGGCTCAACTTGCGCTCAGGGTCAACAAGCCGGATGCCACGGGCGACGAACTTCTCGCCGGTAATGTGGCCCTTCTTCTTCAATTCACGCACAGCATTGATAATCGTGGTGGTCGAACAGCCCAGCGCCCGCCGCAATTCGCTCTGGCTCGGGGAAATGCCGTGCTCAATAATGCCCTCGCGGATGGCGTGATACACGGCGATGTAGGCCGGGGTCAGCTTAGGGTCGACGACAATTGGCATTGTAGGTCCACATTAATGGATAACGTGAACCTACTACACTGTGTCGGCCTTGCTGTCTACCGTTTGGCCGGTTTGCTCTTGGCCATGCCTTTCTTCGCGGCGCGGATGTTGTCAACCAGATTGGGATACGGGCGACCCGCCGCCGCAGCAGCCGCCTTTGCCTTGGCCTTCTTGGCCGGGGTCAGTGCCTTGGGCTTGCCGAGGCCCTTGGGCCGGGGTTTGTCCCAAACTTCTTTTGCCACCATCACGCCTTTCGCTTCAACGGTTCATCTTCGCGGAAGGCCGGTTGCTCAGGGACGAGCATCAGCACCTCTTCGGCCTGCCTGCTGGGCACTATGCCATACTCGTCCATCTTACGCATCAGCGACCGGCGGTTGCCCGTCCACCGATCAAAGGGAAGATAAATGCCGTTGTCATCCTTCTTCGACAACTCCCAGTCATTGCCGAAGCGCTGAGCCAGATGCTTGCGGTCGAGAGAGATCAGGATCGGTTCCATGCTATTTCCTTGTGTTGACGTAGGCGTTGACCGGATTTTTCTACAAATTTTTTGTATAGAATTTTAGCTGGCGGATGTGAGAGGGCGAGTGAAATGGCATGTATAGCGTACACGCGGGGGACCCGCTGCAAAAATGGGGGGTGCCCCCTCGCGCTCCGCGCCCTGAACCGCGCAGCCTGAAAGCCTGCCAGCAGCCGATCCGATCCGGCGGCGACCGAGCCGAGCCGCCGAGCCGAGCCGATGCCCTGCCGTCCGGCGAGCAGCATCAAGCGCAGCGGATCAGGCTGCGCCGCGCTGCGCTGCGCGCAATGATAGATGAGATGGCCGGGCAATCCCCCCGGCCCCTCACCCCCCGGTGGGTTCGGCGCGAGGCTTGCGCCGCCGATCGGTGTGTGTCGGTGCATCAGGGCCGAGGGGTGCAACCTCACCGTCGATCACTGGCGGGCTGAGCGCTGCGCTGAGCCGCTTGCGCAACTCGGCATCGACATCGGTCACCGTCTTCAATTCGGCCTCGGGCTCGGCCTTGCGGTCGAACAGGCCGAGCGCTTTGCCGAGCAATTCATACCCTCGCAGGCGTGTGCTTTCCTTGCTGCCGGTGACGGCAAGTTGCGCTATCCCATTGAGAACAAAGCCTTCGTCTATGGGGATTAGGCTTGAAGCACCAGCCACCTCCAACAACCGTTTTCGCAGACGCTGTTGGACCTTGGCGTTGCTCTCGACCTGCGCCGCCTGCCGATAGATCGCCTCGGGTGTAACGTCACCCGGATCATAGATGGATCGGTACGCATCGGCGACCGACAGCCCGGTGAGCCGCGCCTCGACGTAATGCCATTGCTTGTGCGTCAGTCCCTCGAATGCGCGATCATCGCGCAGCATGGATGCGCCGCCGTTGAGGGCGACCGGCTTGAGCTTATCGGCGTCAATTGTGATCATGGTCCGCAGGATTGCCGCGCCGTCCGGCGCAAAGGCAATAGATGTTAGTCACCGGCTCAAACTTTTTTGTTTCCCCCCTGTTGACATGCCTTGACAGCGGCGGTATCAAAGAGGCCGGAATACGACTGATTGATGCAAACAAGGAGATACCGAAATGACTAACTTGAACGACATCGCAGACGCCGTGAAATACCGCAGCACCGAGTGCTATGACATCCTCGTGCGGGCATCCTCGAACGCTCTCGACGATGCCACCGCCGACAGCACTGAGGAAGAACTCGACACCGCATACTACCGCAACCTGCTCGTGCTGTTGTCCGCCGGCACTGTAAGTTCTGACGCCCTCGCGTTTTTTGCCGCGCACGGCATCGTTCCCTGATCCTCGCGGTGCTGGCCCTGGGGGGCCAGCACCACCGGGACCAGCCCGACACTACCAACCAAGGAGACCACCATGATCGACAAGACCGACCTCTACCAGACCGTCACCAACAGCATCATTGCCCAGATCGAGGGCGGCACTCTGCCGTGGCTCAAGCCGTGGCACGCCACCGCTGGCGTGTCCGGCGGCGGCATGTTCCCCTGCAACCACATTTCTGGGCGCTCATACTCCGGCGTCAACGTGATGATCCTGTGGAGCCGTGCATTCGCGTCCAACCGCTGGCTGACTTACAAGCAGGCGCAGTCGATTGGTGCCGTTGTCCGCAAAGGCGAAAAGGGG
>CAITQY010000234.1 GCA_903894655.1 uncultured Gemmatimonadota bacterium | reverse complement strand
TTCCTACGAGCTGCGTGATCAGTTCCTACGAGCTGCGTGATCAGTTCCTACGAGCTGCGTGATCAGTTCCTACGAGCTGTGTCATTAGTTCCTACGAACCTGCCGCAAGCACTCCATCTACCCCACCAGCTTCGCCGCCAGGTAGCCCTTGAGCTGACTCACGTCCACCCGGTCCTGCGCCAGCGTGTCTCGGTCGCGCACCGTGACCGTCTGGTCGGCCGTGCTCTGCCCGTCGACCGTGATGCAGAACGGCGTGCCCACTTCGTCCTGCCGGCGGTAGCGCTTGCCGATCGAGCCCGATTCGTCGTAGTCCATCGGGAACGCCATACGCAGGTCATTCATGATGTTCTTCGCCATGTCTGGCTGGCCGTCCTTCTTCGTAAGCGGGAAGATCGCCGCCTTGATCGGCGCGATCGACGGATGCAGCCCCAGCACCACGCGCCCTTCGTCCTCGCCTTCCACCGCCTCTTCGCGATACGCGTTCACCAGCGCAGCCAGCGTCACGCGGTCGGCGCCGACCGACGTTTCGATCACGTACGGTACGTAGCGCTTGTTGTTCAGCTGATCGTAGTATTCGAGCTTCTTGCTGGAGAACTGCTGGTGCTGCGTGAGATCGAAGTCACCGCGATTGTGCACGCCTTCAATCTCTTGGAAGCCGAGCGTACCGCCGAAGTCGAACGTCACGTCGAACGCCGCGCGCGCATAGTGCGCGAGCTCACCGGCACCGTGCTGATGGAACTGCAGGCGCTCCGGCGAGAGACCGAGCGCGAGGTGCCACTCCATGCGGAGCTGCTTCCACTGCTCGAACCACTCCATGTCCGTGCCCGGCTCGACGAAGAACTGCATCTCCATCTGCTCGAACTCGCGGGTGCGGAAAATGAAGTTGCCCGGCGTGATCTCGTTGCGGAACGCCTTGCCGATCTGTGCGATGCCGAACGGCACCTTCTGACGCATGCTCTGCTGCACGTTCAGAAAGTTCACGAAGATGCCCTGCGCCGTTTCCGGACGCAGATACACCACGCTCGCGCTCTCTTCGAGCGCGCCCATGTACGTCTTGAACATCAGGTTGAAATTGCGCGCCTCCGTGAGCTGGCAGGCATCATGCTGACCCGGCTGCTTGCTCGGCTTCTGCGGGCACCTCGCGTCTTCCAGCTTGTCGGCGCGGAAGCGGCCCTTGCACGTCTTGCAGTCCACCAGCGGGTCCACGAAACCGGCCACGTGGCCGCTTGCTTCCCAGGTGCGTGGGTGCATCAGAATCGCCGCATCGAGCCCCTCGATATCGTCGCGCGAACGCACCATCGCGTTCCACCAGCGATCCTTGATGTTCTTCTTGAGTTCGACGCCGAGCGGACCGTAGTCCCACACCGAGCCCGTGCCACCGTAGATCTCGGAGGACTGGAAGATGAAACCGCGGCGCTTGCACAGCGACACCAGCTTGTCCATCACGTCGGGTTGGGAAGCCATCGGAACCGAAGAGTTGAAGTCAGGAAAGGATATGCCGCACGATCGCGTCACCGTGATCGCGGCCGTTCTCGATGAAAATACGGTTCGCCGAAAGTCCGGAGGCGATCACTCCCGCAAGGTAGACACCCGTGACTGGCGTGGCCATCGTGAGCGGGTTGTGCGCCGGAATTCCACTGCCCGGCTCGATGGGCACACCCACCGCCTCCAGTAATCCGGTTTCCGGCAGATAGCCCGTCATCGTGTACACCTGCGTGGCCGGTACGCGCACCTCGCCGTCAGGGCCCGCCACCACCACCACATCGGGCTCGATCGCCACCACGCGGCTTTCGTAGTGCGCCTGAATGCTGCCCTCGTGAATGCGCGCCTCGATCTCGGGGCGCACCCACGGCTTCACCCCGTTGTCGAGCGTCGCGCCCACGTGCACCATCGTGACGTGCGCACCAGCCCGGTACATATCCAGCGCGGCGTCCACCGCCGAATTGCCGCCGCCCACGATCACCACCGGCTCGCGCCAGGCCGTGTGGCCCTCCACGTAGCCATGTCGCACGTGCGGCAATGACTCGCCCGGCACCTGCAGCAGATTCGGGCGCCCGAAGTACCCCGTCGCGATGATCACCGCATGCGCCGCCGTTTCCAGCACCTCGCCACTGCGCTTCACGCTGCGGAGCAGCCACTGCGCCGGGCGGGTGGGCATCGGCGCGGCGGCCGGGAGATCCACATGCACGGGGCGCATCGACTCCACCGTTTCGTACTGCCGCACCGGCACGTCGTACATCGACGCCACACCGCGGTAGTAGGCCAGCGCGTCACGACGCGTCGGCTTGTCCGTCGCCACCAGGAACGGCACACCGCCGATCGCAATGCGTTCGGCTGTGCTGAAAAACGTCATGTACGTCGGATAGCTTGCGATGCCGTTCACAATGCAGCCGCGATCGAAGACCGCCACCGACAAGCCCCCGCGAATCGCCGCGATCGACGCCGCCAACACTTGTCCTTTGACCCTCAGCTATTCCCTCTCCGCCTTAAGCCCACTGCACCGCCTCTCTTTCGCAACTTTCATAGTCTCACCTCTACACAGGCACCCGCATCCACTACCACACAGACTCAGTCTCTCACCTCTCACTTCGAAGAAGATGAAGGTTCCGACTTCGATCCCGCAGACAAGGCCACTACCGAAACACCTGCACCTAAAGAGACACACAAACGAAAGCGAACGGACGATGACTCAGACTCAAGCGAGTCGGACTCTGACATTGTCACTACATCCACTCGCTCTCTCCGACCCCGAACCTCTAAACCTGACACAGTCAAACCTCACACACTGCCTTCACGCTACGACACAGACGAAGCATTCCGTACAGAACGAGACAGCTTGATTGGCAAGAGGGTTACTAAATACTTCCCAGGGCATGGAGCATTCCACGGCACAGTCAAGCAATACGGCATAAAAACGGACAACGACCTTGTGGTATACGATGACGGCGACACAGAGACCATGAAATATCCAGAGCTCCTAGAGATCCTGCCAGGACGTCCCGAATTCATCTCAACTCAGGCTAACTTCATTGTGCTCTCCGCCTGTCTCGAACAAGAAATCCAGAACACGCGCTTTAACACAACATACTCTCACTATCACGCACATGCCGCCATTGAGCCTCTCGAACCCAACTCATGGAGAGAGATGCGAACAAATACACACGCGGCCAAATGGCAATTAGCATGCGATGAGGAAATGGACAGTCTTCGGAAACTCAACTGCTGGCAAGTAGTCCCGCTAAGCTCCGTCCTTCCTGGCACTCCCATC
>CAITQY010000233.1 GCA_903894655.1 uncultured Gemmatimonadota bacterium | reverse complement strand
GCGACGATCAACAGCGCGCAGAGCACCACCACGTACAGCACGATCAATTCCAGCGTGCTCGCGCCGAACTTGAGCATCATGTTCAACATCAGCACGAAGACGCCGACCGGTGTGAACCTCATGATCCAGGCAACCAGCAGCATCATGGCCTGTGCGGCGGCGGACGCCGTTTTGCTGAGCGTGGCGCGCGCCTCCTGCGGGAGCCGACCGGCGGCGAGCCCAAACGCGACCGTGAACACCAAAATCTGCATGATGTTGCCCTTCGCCGCCGCATCGAAGGGATTCTGGGGCACGACGGATTGAGCCCTTACCGCGAACGTCAATGTCTCAACAGCGGCGGCCGCCTGACTCAGCTTAGCCGTTTTGAACGACTCCACCACATCGGAGGATGGAGGGTACCACGGCAGCAACTGAGTGGACGCGATGGCGGTCACGATTGTGGTCACCGCGAGATACGAGAGGAACAGCATCGCCGCCCGGCGTCCTGAACGCAGCACGTCCGACTCGTCGTTTTCGCGGATGAGAATGGCCAACAAGCGCGAAATGATGAGCGGGAGCACGGCCATCCGCAGCGCATTGAGCCAGACCGTACCGATCGGCTCCAGCGAGGTACCGACCCACCGAATCGCGGCGGCCTCGGATGACCGGCCCGCCCAACCGAGCAGTGCCCCAGCGCTAGACCGCTGAGGGAGAATGCGGCCGGATTTCGAGAGAAAGAGGGGAGGCGCACGCGATTGGGGACGAGGTGGAGCCGGCGAGATCGTCCGTAAGGCGGGCAACATTTATGCCAACTTGGGACCCGACCCCTGACGCCTGGCCTCGGCTCCAGAAGTGGCCGCCAAGTACCTGCTGAGCAATCACTTACCAGCTCTTAAGACGGCGAACGACTGCCAGTGCCTGACACCGTGATTCCACGAGCGACGTTTTAGCTGTCGCCTCGATGCAACCGCACGTGTGATACTGACGAGCAGTAGGCAGTACCGTCGTCACGGGGTATCGGCGACTCGACTCCCGATGAATGGCCGGGCGTGACATGCGCGCCAAGGCGCGTCAACCCGGCGAGCGTCGCGCTGACGGGTAGAGCGTGAACCGGCTCTGCGTGCGCTCGAGTTCAGGGATCAGCAGGGGGCGGAACGTCGTGAAATCGACGCGCGCCAGATGCTCCGGTTCGATCGGCGTGCCGTTGGGCAGAAAGCCGGCGGCAGCCCACAGCGTCAGCTCGCCGACGTAGATACGCCCCCCCGACCAGTACAGATCGACGCGGACCAGCTTGAAATCTTTTCCGAGTGTATCGGCCAAGGCCACCATCGTATCCCACACCGGCGGCTTCTGAAACGCGGAACCCTGCGCGTACATCGTTTTTCGAGGCGTACGGATGAGCACGGTGCCATCGCGCTGAATTCGCTGACTCTTCGGTGTGCGACCACGATCGTAGATGAAGACGGCGTGCGTCGCATATCCCGCAAAGCAACTGAATTTGTAGTCAGCAGGCGGCACGTCGG
>CAITQY010000232.1 GCA_903894655.1 uncultured Gemmatimonadota bacterium | reverse complement strand
GCATCCACATGGCGTTCGCCCCGGTGCTCGACGTGAACAACAATCCCAAGAACCCCGTGATTGCCGCCCGGTCCTTCGGTGAAGATCCCGAGCTGGTGTCGCGCATGGGTGCGGCGTTGGTGCGCGGGAGTCAGGAGCACGGGATGCTGGCCACTGGGAAGCACTTCCCGGGACACGGCGACACCGAACAAACCTCGCACCTCGAGCTCTCCCGCGTGAATGTGTCGCGCGCGCGGCTCGACAGCGTGGAGCTGCAACCGTTTCAGGCCGCGATCAACGCCGGTGTGCGTGGCATGATGACGTTCCATGGCGACCTGCCGGCGCTCGACACTACGCGTACGGCCGCGACGTTGAGCGCGGCCGTGATGACCGACCTGCTGCGGACGCAGATGGGCTTCAACGGCCTGCTGGTCACCGACGCGCTCGACATGAACGGCGTGTTGGGCAATATGACGATGGCGGAAGCGACGCAACGGGCGGTGGTCGCCGGCAACGATGTGCTGCTGATGCCCAGCGATGCCAAGGTCTCCATTCAAGCGGTGGTGGATGGCGTGGCGTCGGGACGATTCACCGAGGCGCGCATCGATTCTTCGGTGAAGAAGCTGCTGATGGCGAAGCACGAATTCGGGCTCCATCGGGAGCGATTCGTGAGTGTGGAAGGCGTTCGGGCCCGTGTCGGCGTAGCGGCCAATGTGGCGCCCGCCCGGGTGGCGGCCGAGAAGGCGATCACCCTGGTGCGTGACTCGCTCGCGTTGGTGCCGTTCGCGATGCCGGCCGCCAGCCGCGTGGTCAGCATCACCATCACGCCGCGGGTGGATCTGAGTGCGGGTCGCATTTTCGATGCGGAACTCAAGAGCACGTTTGCCAACCTGCTGTCGCTCACGCTCAGTCCGGAAACAGTGGCCGACAACACGGCGGGCGCCGCGGCCGGCGGCACCGGGACCTATAAGATCAACCCCGAACCGGCGCTCTTGCCGGCGTCGGTCGACAATGCGCTGGCCATCGCGCGCGGGGCCGATCTGGTGATCGTATCGAGCTATATCGGGGCGACGAGCAACACCGCGTCGATGGTCGCCACGCGTGGTCTCCCCGAGCTGCTCAACGGGCTGCGCGCGGCGAATACGAAAGTGGTGCTGGTGTCGTTCAACAATCCGTACCTGCAACTGGGCTTGCCGCTCACCGAGGCGCATCTGATCGCGTGGAGCCCGTGGTCGCTGTCGCAGCGCGCGGCGGCGCGGGCGCTGCTGGGCAAGGCACCCATCACCGGTCAGCTGCCGATCACGATTCCCGGTGTGGCGCCGTTCGGCGCCGGCCTGCGTCGCTGATCTGTCTTCACCTTCGTCCGAACTTCTGCCATGATGTTTTCGTCGCGTATCCTCGCCGTCGCCACGGCATCGCTGATTGCGGTCTCCGCGTCGGTGGCGGCCGCCGCCCAGCGCCTCGCGGTCGACCTGACCGGTAATTGGAGCTTTGAAGTCGTCACCGAGAATGGCACGGGCGTGTCGGCCGTCACGATCGCCCAGAAGGGCGACTCGCTGACCGGCACTTATACGTCGGG
>CAITQY010000231.1 GCA_903894655.1 uncultured Gemmatimonadota bacterium | reverse complement strand
CTCGAGCCGGCCCAAATGCTGCTGAAGCGGGTCGACCTCGCCTTCGTGCCGCTTAAGAGTGATCTGCTACGGCGGATCAGCTACGACGCGCTGCCGCCAGAGATCCGCGGCACGTTCACGGGTAAGCTGGTGGCGCGCGACGGTGGTCCGCTCACCGCGTTCAAGATGGATCGGTTCGACGCGCGCTTTACCGATGCGCTGGTGCCTGGTGGCGCCGTCTCCAGCGCGACGCTTCGTGGCATGGTGGAGATCGGCGCGCGTCCGCGCGTGTGGGGCATGACCGTCGAGGACGCTCGGCTGGATCTGCGCTCCATTCTCGCCCTCTCACCGGCGCTCATCCCCACGATGCCCGCCATCGACGGCATCCTCACGGCGCGCGGCGTGATCCGCACCGCCGATCTCGACGCGGCCGATCTCACGAATCTCGGGCTCGCCTGGATCGATGCGGTGGGGAACGAGTCCGCCGTCCGCGGCGATGTGCGCGCGCGCTACGGCGGCGCGTATGCGAAGGTGCCCACGGTGAACGCCGCGCTACAGCTGGATCCGTTATCGATGCGGGCGCTCGCGCGCATCGACAGTACGCTCCCGATTCGCGGTGCCATCTCCGGTCGCGTTACGCTCGATGGCAGCACCGACGCCATGCACTGGACAGCGGCCCTGCGTGCCTCCGACGGCACTGGCATCGTGGCGCAGAGCAACACGAAGGCGGACGGCAGCGCGGTCACGATGCAAGGCACCGCCGCCTACACGGCCGCCACCTGGCAGCTCACCGCCACCGGCGCGCTCGATCAATTCGATGTGCGCCAATGGGTCGGACGTTCGACCGTGCCCTCCACCGCCGTCGACGGCACCGTGTCGCTCTCGGCGCGCGGCCCGCGCACCGTCACGGGTGCACCCGCCAGCGATCGCGCCAGCGTCGCGCTCGTCGAGGGACGCCTGGTGGCCGACTGGACGCAGTCGGCCGCTGAGGATCGGCCCGCCTTTGATTTTCTGGGCAGTGTCTCACTGGGTGCCGATCGTCTGCGGGTCGACTCGGCCACCGCGCACATTGGGGGCGTCACCTTTGATGCGCGTGGCGCGTTGGCGCGCGATTCCCTGCAGGTCGACACGCTCGTCCTGTCGGCGCGCGCCGACTCGCTGGGCGCGGTCCGTGCGCAATTGGGGCGGCTCGCCGCAATGATGCAGTCGGTCGATACCACGGCTGCGACGTCGTTGCGCCATCTCGCGACCGATACGCTCGAAGGAGACCTGTCGCTCTCCGGCTATCTCTACGGCAGTCTCACCGACGCCGGCGCCACTGCGGCCATCGGTGCCCGCGCCATGCAGGTGGGTTCGGTTCGCATTGGTCGAGTCTTCGGTTCGGCGACGGCCGTTCACGTCTTCACGCGTCCCGCCTTCGAAGGAGCTGCCACCGCCGACGACGTCGATGGACTCGGGGCGATCCGACTGCAGACCCTCGGGTTCCGCGTCGAGAAGGCCAACGCCGACAGCGGGTTGCTCGCGCTCGACGTGAGCTCGCAGACTGACGCGCATCTGCTGGCGCGTGGTCTGTATACGCGGTCTCCGTCCCGGTTCGCGGTGGCGCTCGATTCGCTGCACCTGTCCTACGCCGATGTCCTGTGGCGGAGCGCGAAGCCGATTACGCTCCAGCAGGATTCCACCGGGTTTCGCCTGTTCCCGGTTGAGCTGCGCTCGAACAGAACCGGTGTGTTCAACGCCGTCGCCGACGTGCCCAGCCGTGGCCCGATCACCGGAACGATCCAACTCGAGCAATTCCCGGTGGGTGAGATTGCCGCGCTGCTGGCCGGCACCCCGACGTTCGCCGGGACGCTGAGTGGAGCGGCCGAGCTCACCGGGACGCGCCCGATGCCGCTCCTGTCGTGGAGCCTGCGCGGCGATTCGCTCGGTTTCGGTGGCTTCCGCCTGCCGTCGATCAACTCGACGGGACGATACGCCGATCGCACTCTCGTCGCCTCGGCCGTGCTCAACGACTCCCTCGGCGGCGCGTTGCGGGCGGAAGCGCGGGTGCCAGTCGATCTCGCCATCGCCCCGGTGGAGACACGCCTGCTGTCGGATCAGGTCGATGCTCAGATCACGGCCGACTCGTTGCGACTTGATGGGTTACCGCTCACGATCGACGGTGTGCAACGACTCCGTGGACGGGTCTCCGGGCAGTTGGCGTTGAGCGGCAATATGGATCGTCCCGTCGCCCGTGGCTCGATGACGGCCGACGGGGTCGGTGCCTTCCTCCGTGATCTCAATATCGAGCCCGCGGACGGTCGCATTGTGCTTCGCGCTGCCGAAGACTCCCTCATCCTCGAAACGTTGCGGCTCCGCAGCGGCGCGGCGCGTGACACGATCGGTGCATCGGGCGCCCTGCATTTCCACCCGAGCGAACCGTCCACGGTGGCGCTCAAGGTCTCGGCCAACAACGCGGTGCTATCGCGGCAACGTGATGGCACGGACCTCGACCTCAGTGGGAACGTCACGTTGGTCGGACCGCTCAAGCGACCCACGCTCAGCGGCGCCATTGTCATCCCGCGCGCGAACCTCGTGTTCGATCCGCTCGGGGCACGTACCGCGCTTGACCTCTCCTCACAGGCCGCACGAGAGTTGCTCGGCGCCGAAGAAGTGCCGGTGGCCGAAACGGCAGCGCAGTCGTTGGCCGCACTCGGTTCCCTCCTGAACGTCGAGAACGCCCGCGTCGATTTGGGAAATGAGGTGTGGGTCCAGACACCGGAGTCGCGAGTGAAAGTCTCTGGCGGGCTGTCGATTGCCATGAGCGGCGATCGGCTCGCACTCGAGGGGGAACTCAGCGCGAACCGCGGTCAGTACCGGCTCGACTTAGGCGTCGTCAGTCGTAGCTTCACGGTGGACTCGGGACGGGTGCGCTTTTTCGGGAGCAGCGCCATTGCGCCCACCCTCGACATCAGCGCCACGAATACCGTGCGCGTCGCTGGTGGCAGTGCGATCCCCGTGCGCGTACACATCGGTGGCACCTACGACGTGCCGGTGCTCACGCTCTCGAGTTCCGACCCGCTCTATGCCAGCGCGCCCGAATCGGAAATCATTTCGCTGCTGATCTTCGGGGCGCCAACGTTCGCGCTTGATGGGGCAGGGCAGAGTACCGTGCGGGCGGTCACCGGCGTGCTCCTGCCGTCGCTCGGAGGTGCCGTCGAAGGCGCCCTACAACGCTTCTTCCCCGGGATCAACACCATTCAGGTCACGACGGCCGGCGGTCAGTCGCAGCAGGACCTCTCGGCCCTGTCGCTGCTCGACAACCTGAG
>CAITQY010000230.1 GCA_903894655.1 uncultured Gemmatimonadota bacterium | reverse complement strand
TGTCCGGCATGCACGTAGCGATCATCGCCTCGGCGTTGCTCACGATTACCGCGGCGATGCGACTCTCGGCGACGGTCGGCGCGGCCGCCTCGCTCGCGCTCATTCTCGCCTACGTCGCGATGCTGGGCGCGCCGGCGCCCGCGGTGCGCAGTGCCGTCATGCTGCTGACCGTGATGCTCTCGACCATGTGGCAGCGTCCGCTCCATGAATGGACCGCCCTGGCGCTGGGCGCCGTGATCCCTACCGTGCAGCCGTTGGTCGTCCTCGACCTCGGCTGGCAGCTCAGCGTAAGCGGCATGGCGGGGCTGGTGGCCGCCAAAGCCATCCTGCGGCGTTGGCAGCCCTACGCCCTGTCGCGGCCGGCCCCGTCGCGCGGCGGCCCCGTGGGGGCATGCTACGGGGCGCTCCGTCAGGTCCAGCGCTGGCTCGTCACCCGTCGTGGACTGTCGCGCTGGCTGGTGCGGGAAACGATCACCGGCGTCGTCGCCACGATCGTCACGGCCCCCCTCATCGCGTGGACGTTCGGTCGCGTGAGCGTCGTGGCGCCGGTGACCAACATTCTGGCGGGGCCAATCGTCGCGTTTCTGCAGCCGGCGCTGTTTCTCGCGCTCCTGGCCGCGCCGCTCGAGCTCATGGCACAGGTCATCGCCGACGCCAGCACGCTCCCCATCGCGCTCCTCAATCGGATCGCCGCCGCGGCCGCCGCGATCCCATTCGCCGTGGTGCATGTCGCTCCCACGTTGCCGGTCGCCATCGGCGCCGGACTGGCCTCGGTGGCGCTGGTGCGGGCCACGGCCGCGCGCCGCTTCGGCCCATGGCTGCTCGTGGCCGTGGTGGCGCTCGTCGCCGCGGTTTGGCTTCCCACGGTGCGCGGGGGGTCGGGGGTGCTCGAAGTGCACATGATCGATGTGGGGCAGGGTGACGCCTTCGCGCTCCGTACGCCGCGTGGCCGGTGGGTGCTCATCGACGCAGGCCCGTCGTGGGATGGTGGCGACGCCGGTCGCCGCGCGGTCGTACCGTACGTGCAGCGCCGCGGGGGTTCTGTGGCGCTGATGATTCTGTCGCACGCCCATGAGGACCACGTGGGCGGGGCGGCGAGCGTGATTCACGCACTGGCCCCACGGCAATGGTGGGAGCCGGCCTTCGTCACGTCGAGCTCGGGGTATCGCCGCGCGTTGATGGCCCTGCGCGAAAGCGGCCAGCTCTGGCGCCGCGTCCATCCCGGACAACACTGGCAGTTCGACGGCGTGGCGATCGACGTGCTGGCTCCCGATTCCAGCTGGACGGCGGCGCAGCACGACGCCAACGAGACCTCCGTCGTCCTCCGTGTCGGGTACGGCCGTCGTCGATTCCTGTTCATGGGCGACGCCGAAGACGACGAGGAAGCGTGGCTGTTGTCCCGCTTCCCCGCCGAGGCGCTCCAGGCCGACGTGCTGAAGCTGGGGCACCACGGGAGCCGCACCAGCTCAGGGGCGGCGTTCGTGCGCGCCGTGAATCCGCTCCTCGGGCTGGTGTCGGTCGGCGCCGGCAATAGCTACCGGCACCCGTCGCCGGAGGTGCTCGAACGATTCGCGGCGCGGCAGGTGCCGCTGCTCCGCTCAGACCTCGAAGGCTCGGTGGTGCTCTCCACGAACGGCCAATGGCTCGAGGCCGTCGCTCACGGCGACCGGTGGCGCATCCCGGACCGCTCAGCCAGTGGGCGTCCGTAGCGCGGCTCTTGCCTGAGCTTGCCCACGTAGGCGAGTTTGCACTGTGTGCGACCGGCGGTTTGGAATCGCGCCATGCCACGACAGCTCGTCTCAGCGTACGCGTGACGTATCGCGGGGCGTGCGTCAATCGTCTTCCCTGCGTCTCGCTCCATTTCTTCGTGGATACGGGCGAACCTCTGCTGCGGCGCTCCTGCGCGCCCGTCTCCCCCCAGGAGTAAACACGTGGTCAGGCATACTGCGACCTCCGTCGTCACGATCGAACGTTTCATCATCGAGCAGGAGCGCATGTTCCCCGAGGCTACCGGCGAATTGTCCGGCATCCTCTACGACATGGCTCTCGCCGGCAAGATGATTGCGAACAAGGTGCGAAGCGCCGGACTCGCGGACATTCTTGGCGCCACCAGCGACGTGAACGTGCAGGGCGAGGTACAGCAGAAGCTCGACGTGATCTCCAACGAGATCATCGTCAAGGCCTTCGATCACGGTGGCCGGTTGTGTGCGATGGCCTCCGAAGAGGAGCCGGACATCATCCACATCCCGGAAGGCTTCCGCGCCGGCAAGTATGTGCTGCTGTTCGATCCCCTCGACGGGTCGTCCAACATCGACGTCAACGTGCCCGTGGGCACCATCTTCTCGGTCTACCAGAAGATCACCCGTGGCGCGCGCGGCGAGATGGAAGACATGCTGCAGCCGGGTCGCCGTCAGGTGGCCGCCGGCTACGTGATCTACGGATCGAGCACGATGCTGGTGTACACCACGGGGCAGGGGGCGCACGGATTCACTCTCGATCCCTCCATCGGTGAATTCCTGCTGTCGCACCCGAACATCCAGATCCCCGAACGGGCGCGCTATCTGTCCGTGAACGATGCCTACGAGCAGGATTGGCCGGAGCCCACCCGTGCGCTCATGCGTCGCTATCGCGGGTTGGACGGTCAGCGGTCGCCGCTGAACGTGCGCTATGTGGGATCGCTCGTGGCCGACTTCCATCGCAACCTCCTCGGCGGCGGCGTGTTCTGCTATCCCGCCAATGCGAAGTCGCCCAAGGGCAAGCTGCGTCTGCTGTACGAGGCGAATCCGTTGGCCTTCATCGCCGAGCAGGCGGGCGGTCTGGCCACGAATGGGTACGGCCGCATTCTCGATGTGCAGCCCACCGAGCTGCACGAGCGCACGCCACTCTACCTCGGGAGCAAGGCCGAAGTGGAAACCGTGGCCGAGTTCCCGCTGCCGCAGTATGTCGCGCCGGGCATGCCCGAACGGCGTGGAACGCGGCCTGCAACACCGACTCCGACACCGACTCCGACACCGACTCCGACACCGGCGTCCTGATCGCTACAGTGGGGGGATGAGCGAGCGACTCTCCCCCTCCGGCATTCCGATCCCTGGCGTCGTCCGTCCGGACGACGTCCACGTGGATTACGCGCGTGATCTGGCCGATCCTGGTCAGTTTCCCTTCACGCGCGGCGTGCAGCCCACGATGTACCGCGGTCGTCTCTGGACGATGCGCCAGTACGCGGGCTTCGGCACGGCGCGCTCCACCAACGAGCGATTCCGTCTGCTGCTCGAGGCGGGGCAGACCGGTCTCTCGGTTGCCTTCGACTTGCCGACGCAAATGGGTATCGACTCCGACTCGCCGCGCGCCAGCGGTGAAGTCGGCCGTGTCGGTGTCGCGATCGATACCGTCGACGACATGCACGTGCTGCTCGACGGCATTCCGCTCGATAAAGTCTCGTCGTCGATGACGATCAACTCGACGGCGTCCACGTTGCTGGCGATGTACATCGTCGTCGCGGAAGAACGCGGTATCGCGCGCTCGGCGCTCTCAGGCACCGTGCAGAACGACATCCTCAAGGAATACATCGCGCGCGGTACGTACATCTATCCGCCCGATCCCTCGCTCGCACTCACGGCGGAGATGTTCCGCTTCTGCGCGGCCGAGGTGCCGCAGTGGAATCCGATCTCCATCTCGGGCTACCACATTCGCGAAGCCGGCGCCACGGCGGTGCAGGAAGTGGCGTTCACCTTCGCCGATGCGATCGCGTATGTGCAGCAGGCCATCGACACCGGACTCGCCGTCGATGCCTTTGCGCCGCGCCTGTCGTTCTTCTTCGCCGCGCACAGTGATCTCTTCGAGGAAGTCGCCAAGTTTCGCGCCGCGCGGCGGTTGTGGGCGCGCATTATGCGCGATCGTTTCGGCGCCAACGACGCCAGCTGCAAGCTGCGCTTTCACACGCAAACCGGCGGTGTCACGCTCACGGCGCAGCAGCCGCTCAACAACGTGGTGCGCGTGACGGTGCAGGCGCTGGCCGCCACGCTCGGTGGCACGCAGTCTCTGCACACCAACGGCTACGACGAAGCGTTGGCATTGCCCACCGCCGAAGCGGCCACGCTGGCGCTACGCACGCAGCAGATCGTGGGCTACGAGTCGGGCGTCGCGCTAACCGCCGACCCCCTCGCCGGCAGCTGGTACGTCGAGCAGCTCACTGACGCCGTGGAAGCGCGCGCCCTCGAGTTGCTCGGGAAGGTCGATGCGCTTGGTGGCGCGGCCGCGGCCCTTCGCGCCGGGTTCTTTCAGGAAGAAATCGGACGCAGCGCGTACGAATACCAGCTGCGCGTGGAAGCCGGTGAGACGGTTGTGGTCGGCGTCAACAAGTTCAGCGACGGACAGGATCCGCCAATCATCCCCTCGCCGGATTACAGCGCGTTGGAAGTGGGGCAGGTTGCCGGATTGAAGCAGGTTAAGGCCTCGCGCGACAACGCGGCGGTGCAGGCCGCGTTGCAGGCGATCGCCGATATCGCGCCCGAGTATTTGCCGGCACATGTCGGTGCGCGCGCGCCGCTCATGCCGCGCATCATCGATGCCGTGCGGTTGCGAGCCTCGGTCGGCGAGATTGCCGATACGCTTGAAAAGGTGTGGGGGCGGTACCAGCCAAGCATGTGATGTGGTCGACGACCGGTGCGAACTACAACGGCAACAGCAAGAACACGGATGAAAAGGGATTGATGTCCGCGCCATCCTTTTTCATCCGTGTTCTGGCTGTTGTCGTTGAACAGGGCGGTCGTCCTGACGATCCGCCGGGTGCGCGCTAGCTTCATACTGATGACTCCAATGCCGTGGATCCAACCGAGCCCCGCGACCATGCCTCTCGTTTCGAGCCCCCGCAACACACCGTGTGCCCGGGCCGCGCTCGTCTACTGGCGTGCTCATGGCTGATACGCCCCGGCCGCTTCCGGTGGTACGCGCCATGATCGACGCACTCGATCGTGACCTGTTGCAGATCATGGCGAAGCGCATGGCGCTGGTGGCGGAGGTGGCCGCCTACAAGCGTCAGCATGGGCTCAAGATCCGCGATGCGGGTCGCGAGCGCGAGTTGCTGCGCGACCGGAATGAGCGCGCCCGGGACCTTGGTCTCCCCAGCGAGGAGATCGAGTCGATTTTCCGGTTGCTCATGCGATCGAGTCGGGATCATCAGGCCGCACTCCGGGCCGAAGTACCGATGGACGCCGCCGCCTACACCATCGCCATCATCGGCGGTCACGGCCGCATCGGCCGCGTCATGGCGCGGCTCTTCGGCGACTTGGGCCATCGGCTGCTGCTGGTCGACACCGACACCGCGCTGCGCGCCGAGGAAGCCGCCGCCGTGGCCGATGTCACGGTCGTCAGCGTGCCGATCGACGCCACCGATGCGGTCATCCGGGCCGTTGGTCCGCATGTGCGCGCGGACGCGCTGCTCATGGACGTCACGAGCGTGAAGGAGGCCCCACTGCAGGCGATGCTCGAGGCCACCACCGGCAGCGTGGTCGGCACGCACCCGATGTTCGGCCCCAGCGTGCACACGCTGCAAGGCCAGCGCGTCGTGATCTGTCGTGGCCGCGGCGATATCTGGGGAGATTGGGTCGCGCAGTCGTTCGCCGCCCGTGGTCTCGTGATCACCGAAACCACGGCAACGCAGCACGATCGGGCCATGTCGGTCGTGCAGGTGCTGACGCATTTTCAGACGCAGGTGCATGGGCTCACGCTCAGCCGCCTCGGGTTGCCCCTGGCGGAGACGCTGCTGTTCACGTCACCGGCCTACCTGCTGGAGCTGTACGTCGCCGCGCGTCATTTCGCCCAGGATCCCGCCCTGTACGGATCCATCGAAATGCGGAATCCGCGCACCGCTGACATCACGGCGGCCTTCGGGCAGTCGGTGCACGACGTCGCCGATATTCTCGCGCGCGGTGATCAAGCGGCGTTCTCGCGCCTCTTCGCCGACGTGCGTGAGTTCTTCGGCGACTTCACGGCCGAAGCGCTCGAGCAGTCCAGCTTCCTCATCGACCGCATCGTGGAGCGCGCCTGATGTCCGAACTCGTACGGCCACCTGGGGCCAGCATGAAGGCGACGCTCCGGGCACGGCTCACCCGCGTACCGCCCGTGCGCTGGTTCCTGGCGATCGAGGACGGCGCGTTCCGCGTGGCCGGCGAAGCCGAGCATCGGCTCGGGATCACGCCGCGCACTACGAAGATCGTGCCGGGTCCGTTCGATCGACTCGTGATGCGCGTGGTGCTGCTCTTCGTGCCGGTGCTGATCGGGACCTTCGTCATCACCACGGGCGCCACTCGAACACGCGCCCTCCTGGCCATTATCTGCGTCGCGGTACTGCTCTTCACCGCGATGTTGGTCATCGAAGGCGTGCGTGCCGACCGCGGCACCACTCGGCGACCGCCCAACCCACGTCCATCCACCAAGCGCCCGCCGACCACTCGGCCTCCCGCTCGCCGTCCGTAGTTTTCTTGATTGTCCCGAATCCGGAGTCTTCCATGCCCCGCCGCACAACCTTTCGCTGGATGGCGCTTTGCGCCGCTCTCGTCGGCCATAGCGCCGTCCTCTTCGCCCTCGCCCGGCCGCTCGCCGACTACGCCGCCACGCTTGCCGGCAAGGACGGCCGCAAGGCCCACGGCACCGCGACCGTCACGCCGACCAAGGATGGCACCGGGACCGAGATCGCGGTCACGCTGGCCGACGATACGCCGGGGGCCACGCGCCCGTGGCACATCCACACCGGGACCTGTGAGAAGAGCGGTGGGGTAGTGGGCGGTGGACGTGCCTACGCGCCCATCGTGATCAACGACAAGGGGCAGGGCACGGGCAAGGCCACCTTGGCCGTAGTAT
>CAITQY010000229.1 GCA_903894655.1 uncultured Gemmatimonadota bacterium | reverse complement strand
GACCGTCAGCCGGCGTTGCCAGTCACTCCGGGTGCTGACGTCGGTCCGCAGCAGCAATTGTTGGTGCCGCAGGCCAAGCCCGATTCGAAGTAAGCCTCATGGCGCTGTCGAAGGCCGGGGATCAACGACATGTTGATCCCCGTCTCCTTTCCCCCCTCAGGAGTCTGCCCGTGCGTCACTCACGTTTTGCGTTTGGGCTGTCCGTTGGCCTCTCCCTCGCTGCGGCCGCGTTGCCGACTCGGCTCCCGGCGCAGCAGCCGCCGGCCACGCAGCCGTCGCGTCCCCCCGCCGGCTTCCGCGGCGGCACGCAGATCAAGCCCGGTGAAGAGTGCCCCGCTGGTACGACCGAGATCCGTCCCAACAACTGCCTCGCGCCCGCGTCGCCGCCGCCGAGCATTGTGGACTATCGACCCAAGTCCACGCTGATCGTGCCCGCCGCCGGCATGAGATGGAAGGCGAAGTATCCGGTGGTCGATTTCCACGGCCATCCGTCGGGACTGCTCGGCAACGCCGACGGAATCGCGCGACTTGGCGTGTCGATGGACTCGGTGAACGTGCGGCTCATGATTGCCGCCGACAACGTGAGTGGTGACCGGCTCACGCGCACGATGGAGTTGGTGAACGCCTCGCCCACGATGAAGGATCGCGTACGGTTGCTCACCGGCGTGAACCTGAGCGGCGTAGGTCCGGGGTGGGCGGCCAAGGCGGTCGCCCAACTCGAAGCCGACGTGAAAGGCGGCGCGGTGGGCATCGGCGAAATCGGTAAGGGCTTCGGCTTGAGCACGCGGAAGGCCGACGGCACACGCCTCCGGCTGAACGACCCCGACCTCGATCCCATCTGGGAAGCGGCGGCGCGTCTCAAACTGCCCGTGTTCATTCACACCGCCGATCCGCAGGAGTTCTTCCGCGACGTCGACAACACCAACGAACGGTGGCTCGAACTCACGCTCTTTCCCGAGCGGCTCTATCCGCAGGACAAGTATCCGAGCTTCAACCAGCTGATGGCCGAGCGCGACAGCCTGTTCCTGCGTCACCCGAAGACCACGTTCGTGGCGGCACACCTCGGCTGGCACGCGAACGATCTGGGGCGCTTGGGGCGCATGTTCGACAAGATGCCGAACGTACTCGCCGAAGTGGGCGCGGTGCTGTACGACATCGGCCGTCAGCCGCGCAGCGCGCACGACTTCTTCATCAAGTACCAGGACCGTCTGCTCTTCGGCAAAGACTCGTTCCAGCCGGAAGAGTATCCGTACTACTGGCGCGTGTTCGAAACGCGTGACGACTACTTCGACTACTATCGCGACTATCACGCTTTCTGGAAGCTGTACGGCATCGATCTGCCGGACGCCGTGCTGAAGAAGGTGTACTACCAGAACGCGCTGCGGATCATGCCGGCGATTCAGATCCCGGGGTGGCCGAAATAGGTGGTGTGATTCGGCTGGGTCGTAGGAACTGATCACGCGGAGTTCGCAGAGAGCGCAGAGGCGCAGAGAAGACAATTGTGTTCTCTGCGCCTCTGCGCTCTCTGCGTCTCTGCGTTTTCGGTTCAGCGATTTATGCCGAGAGCACCGAAGCGGCAATCGCATCCAACCCACCGCGCATCGGATCACACACCGGCACTCCCAGTTCTGCACCAACCCGCGACGCGTAGTCGTGCCACGCCTCATCAGTCAGCGTTGACGAATTGATGCTCACCCCCGCCAATCGCACGTTGCGGTTCGTGACGCGAGCGGCCGTGAGATACTGCGCCACGGCGTCAGCCAGCGGCGGGATGGGATGATTCGGTCGGTACTCGATGGTGAGCCGCGATGGGTCGTGGCAGAGCACGAGGCAGTCGGGCTGCGAGCCGTGCAGCAGCCCCAGGGTGACACCCGCATACGCTGGATGAAACAGCGAGCCCTGCCCTTCGATCACATCCCAGTGATCGGGCTCGTTGTCGGGCGAGAGCACCTCGGCCGCGCCCGCAATGAAGTCGGCCACCACGGCGTCGATCGCGATGCCGTGGCCGGCGATCATGATGCCGGTCTGGCCGGTGGCGCGGAACGTGGCCTTGGCCCCACGCGCGCGCAGCGCACTGGTGAGCGCGAGTGCCGTGTACTTCTTGCCGAGGGCGCAGTCGGTGCCCACGGTGGCTACGCGCATGCCGGTGCGCTTGTCGCCCGTGCCAGCCGGGAACGTGGCATCGCTGTGCCGCACGTCCATGAGACGCACACCATGCCGTTGTGCCGCGGCCACCAGCGAGGGAAACGACGACAGGCGGGTGTGCATG
>CAITQY010000228.1 GCA_903894655.1 uncultured Gemmatimonadota bacterium | reverse complement strand
CCATACGATCGGCGCGCTGCATCGGGCGCTCTCTGACATTGCTGGCGTTGGTCTGCTCTCCAGCAAGCACGCGCGTATTGCCAGTGGCCGCATCAGCCGCAGCGAGGCGCTCGCGCGGTTTGCGCCGCTCGCACAAGAACGCCCTCCACCGCCGGCGCACCATGCTATCCGCCTGCTGCTCGCCACCGACCTGCTCGCCGAAGGCGTGAATCTGCAGGATGCGGGCGTGGTGGTGCATCTCGATCTGCCATGGACCGACGCGCTGCGCGAACAGCGCGTCGGACGCTGCGCACGACTCGGTTCACCACACCGCACGGTGCACGTATACAGCTTCGCACCACATGCTGATGGTGACCGTGCACTCCGCTTGCAGCGCCGACTGGCCGTCAAGGCGGCGTTGGCGCGGCGATTTGCCGGAGGCGACGCGGTTCACCGTTCCCGATCGCATTCGCGCGAAAGCGCAGCGGATGCGGCATCGCGGCTGCACGCGCGACTGCAGCGCTGGGCAGCCTCCGGCGCGACCACGGGATTGCTACGCACGGTGGTCGTTGGCGCGCTGCGGTCTGACCGAGACGTGGCTTGGCTCGCGCTCGTCGAACATCAGGGGCAGTCACGACTGCTGTGCTCGCACGCGCTCGGCGCCACCGGTCGGCGGCGCGTCGTGAGCACGCGCGTGCGCTCCCTGCTGCGCGTCGCGACGATCGCCGATGGCGCGAGCCCGGCCGATGCGCGCACGGCTGGTGCGTCGTCGGGCGCCGAGCTCGCGGCGTCGGTGCAGCGGGCGTTCCGTGACATTCGCCGGTGGCACGCGCGTGCGGTGGCACGCCACGACATCGGCCCTCGCGATCAGTCATTGGCGCCGCTTGCCCAACGCGCCGCCAGGCACCTCGCCCAATGCGTGCAGCGCTGCGGCCCGATTGAACGCGCCGCACTGCGGGAGGCGATTGCCGATGCCGAATGGGTCGTGGGGAGCGCGCGTGGAGCGGGCGCCGAGGACGCGATGGCACGCTGGTGTGCGCAGGCGGAGGCCACGCCGCGGTTCGGGCCGAGGGGGTGGTTGACGGCATGGCAGCAGGAGCCCGTGTTGGCCAGCGTCGCACGGGAACGCGCCCCGCTGCCGGAGGTCGCGCCGAGTGCGGTGGCTCGTGTCCGTGCCCTGCTGCTGATCGGCCCCGATGACACGCCCGATGACACGCCCGATGACACGCCCGATTAGACTTCAGCATGTCACGACACGCGCTCCTGTTCGACCTCGACGGCACCCTGATCGACTCCATCGGGTTGCTCCTCGAATCCATGCGATTCGCCTTCGACGGACGCGAGCGCGCGCCCACCACCGAAGAATGGGTGGCCGGCATCGGGACGCCGCTGCGCACGCAGTTGGCCGAATGGTGCGATGGCGAGGCCGAGGTGGAATCGCTGGTGGTGCGCTATCGCGACTACCAGACCATTTACTTGCCTCGGCTCACCACGGCGTATCCCGGCGTGCTTGACACCATCGCCTGGGCGCGGGCCCAGGGGCACGGCATCGCGCTGGTCACGAGTAAGGGACGCGGGATGACCGCGCGCTCCCTCGAGCACGTGGGGCTGGTCGGCGCCTTCGATGCCATCGTGACCTTCGAGGAGACCGCGCGCCACAAGCCGCTGCCCGACCCCGTACTACTGGCCCTCGAGCGGCTGGCGTTGCCGGCGTCGGGTGCCCTGTTCGTCGGCGATTCCCCGCACGACATGCACTCGGGCCGCGCCGCCGGGGTACGAACCGCCGCTGCCCTCTGGGGGCCCTTCAGCCGAGCGGAACTGGCCGTCACGGCACCGGATTACTGGATGACCAGCATGAACGAATTGCCGTCCATCGTCGCGTCGCTGAGCAGCTGAGCCGTCGGTTCAAACCCGTCGGGCCACTCGAGTCTCCCATCGGGTGACCTCCGACCGTCGCCTCAGTGCTGGCCCTGCGCGTGACGACGCAGAAGATCAACCAACGACGCGGGATTACGCCGCCGCCAGCTCCTCGATCGCGCGGGCGAGATCGAAATCCTTCGGCGTGATCCCGCCCGCATCGTGCGTGCTGAGCGAGAAGTGCACCTTGGTGTAGCGGATGTCGATGTCGGGATGATGCTGCATCGCTTCGGCGATGTCGGCCACCTGCGCGATGAAGGCCACGCCCGCAGGAAAGGTCGCGAAGTGATAGCTCTTCACGAGCGTGTCGCCCTTACGCGACCAGCCAGGCAGCGCGCCGAGGCCACGCTGAATTTCGATATCGGAAAGCGCAGGCATGATGCTCTAGAGTAGGGTGCGCCGCCGCGGCGGACAATGCCTGCGCGTGGAATCCGTCGGTCACGGATCAGGCAGGCGGTGCCGTCTTTTTATTTCGGTATTTATTCGGTATAATTCAGGATGCGCCGGGAAATTCGCTCTTCCCGTCGCCTCTTTTCTTCGGTATTTATTCGGTATGACCGCCTTGTCTGCTCCCGCTCTCGCCAAAGCTGAGATCACGCCCGCCCTGCCGGATCTCACCCTCCTGCGCGACCAGCTGCAGTCGGTGGTCGCCAGTGGGCGGCAGGCCAGTGGCCCGTGGAGTACGGGGCTGGCCCAGTTGGACCGGGCGCTGGGGGGCGGCATCCCGCGGGGGCGCGTCACGGAAATCAGCGGCCCGTTGGCGGTAGGGAAAACGGCACTGCTGCGGCGTCTCGTCACCCAGGTCCTGCACACCGGCGCGTGGGTGGCGTGGATCGACGCCACACGCACCCTCGCCCCGGCCCCGTTCAGCGCGCTCGGCGCACGCTTTGTGGTGATCCGTCCGCCCGACCGCAAACGCTGTGCATGGACCGCTGATCTGCTACTTCGCAGCGGTGTCTTCGCGCTGGTCGTCATCGACGGCGCCCCGCCCTTGTCGCGGGTGCATGGCGTGCGTCTGGCGCAGCTGGCGCGCGAACGCGACGCCGCGTGCGTGGTGCTCGAACATCACGATGGTGGGCGTGAGGTGCGCCCCAGTCGATTGGCCGGCACCGTGCGCCTGCGCATCGCCGCCATGCCGGTGTGCGCGCCGAGTCTGCCGCCGTCCATGCCGCCGTCCATGCGCCTGCTGTCAACGCGACGACGACCCACCCGATCACGAGAACCCGTAGCCGGTGAGGTGATCGCCGGACCGTCGCCCACCGTCGCTGATGCCTCGCGACGGTTCGTGGTGACCGTGGAGAAAGGGGGAAACAGTCAGAGTCGCAGTCCGTCCATCGAGGTGAACAGTGCAGTCGTCGTGGCGCGTCGCGTGTGTGCGCATTCCGAGATTCCCGATCGGCGCGGGGTGGCGCGAAGCGCGCGTCGTCCCTGGACCGCCCGCGGCAACAGCAGTGACGCCGAGCAGCCCGGCCAGCACACCGAGCACCCCGTTACTTGGGGCGGGCTCGGCGTGTCCGCCAGCGACCTGTACGGAGTTGACCTTCCCGGACACCCAGCTCGCCTTGCCGCTGGGTTTGCCGACGGCGCCATCACGCTCAGCAGCGACCGCCCGTTCCCGCCGCGGGAGCGCGGTGACCGCGAAACCGACCAGCGTACCCGCGACTGGACGCGCTACCGCGGCCGCCGCCGCGCCGCCGACCCCAGCTCCCCCCGCCGCCCCCGGCGCGACCTCTCCCGCCATTAGCCCACGGCCCACGGCCCATGGCCCACGGCCGAGCGCCGAGAGCCCCAAGCCCCAAGCCCCGGGAGCCCACAGCCCACAGCCCCACTGGGACAACGCCCCCCGCGCCCTCCTCATCGACACCAAACTCCGCGCGGTGTCCCTCGCCGCCGGGCGCGCCGGTGTTCGCGCCGGCATGCTCCTCCCCGAAGCCCGCGCCTGCTGCGCCGATCTCGACGTGCGCCCATGGGACGATCACGCTATCCGCGACGCCGTGTTGGCGGCCAGCACCGCGCTATTGGCCGCCAGTCCCCAAGTCACCCCGGTCGCCGGTACCCCCGGCATGTGGTGGGTGGGCGCCAACGGCTTCGATGCCGTCGGCGGCGAAGCGCAACTCGCGCGCACCCTGCTTTCCATCGCGCAGCAGTGGCACCCCGATGCCCGCGTCGCCATCGCCGATTCGTGCGTGGCCGCGCGCGCCGCCACCTGGGCGCCGCGGGCGCGCAGTCGTGCCGTGCGGGAACGTGATCCGCAGGGCGTGCGTGAACGCGATCCGCTCACGCTTCCCGACGGCATCACGATCATCCCCGCCGGGCAGTGCGCCCAGTATCTCGCGCCGGCCCCGTTGGGGCTGGTGCCCATGGATGAAGATCTGCGCGATGCGCTGCAGTCGCTCGGCCTGCGTACCGTAGGCGCGCTGGCGTCACTCGACGCCGGCGACATCGAAAAGCGCTGGGGCCCCGCCGGCCTCGGCGCGTGGCGACTCGCCCACGGCGACGACCCCCGTCGACCCGGCCTCGTGCGCGTGGAAGCCGCACGCAGTGCAAGTGTGGAGCTGCCCGCGGCCGTAGAAAGCACCGAGCCCGTGCTGTTCGTGTTGCGCGCGCAGTTGCAACGTCTGCTGCGGGAGTGTGTGGAAGACGGACGCGCGGCGGCATCGGTGGCGATCACGCTCGTGCTCGACGCCGGCCGTCAGTATCCCATCGACGACATCGGCAGCGAGATGCGCGGGCATGTCCACGTACCGGAAACGTCCGATGACACCACAACGAAGGAAGCAGGAAGGAGGGAATCAGGACGGAGGAAGGAGCCCCCCCCTGCCCCCTCCTCCCTGACATCCTCCTCCCTGACATCCTCCTCCCTGCCTCCTAAGCAGTTGGCCGTTACAGACCTCCTCAGTATCCCCCAACGCTCCATCACGCGCGAAGTCCGTCCGGCGCGTCCGCTCGCGCGGCTCGAGCCGTTGTTCGATCAATGCCGTAGTCTGCTGGAACGGTGGAGCATCCCCGCGCCGATCATCGGCGTCACCGTCAGCATTCCCGCCACCGCGCCTCTCGCCGCCGATCAAGGCGACCTGCTGATCCCATCGTGGCGCGATGCCGCGATGAATGCCGAAGCCGTCTTCGCCCGCCTGCGCGCCGTGCTCGATCCCGACAACACCGGCACCGTCGTCGTGCACCCCGAAGCAGGCGACAGTCATCGCCCAGAAGACACCGGCCGCTGGATCAGCGCCGACGCCATGGCCCTCGGCGCGGCACCGATCCCTGCACCGATTCCAACGCCGCTTCCTGCACCGGCATCACCAGCCGCGTCGCCGATACCGAACACCGACGCCGTACTCCGCTTGCTCGACACGCCGGAACCGGTGGACGTGGAAGCCCCGCATGGCGCACCCGACGCCGTGTGGTGGCGCGGACGACGCCTGTCGCTCGCCAGCGCCGATGGCCCCGAACGCTTGAGCGGCGACTGGTGGCGTGCCGATGCATACGCCCGTGATTACTGGCGGTGCGTGGCTGATGGTGACGGCGAATTGCTGCTGTACCACGAGGCCGGATCGCAGTGGTACCTGCAGGGGTGGTACGACTGACGGTGAACTGCCAACGGCTTAGGTAGCAGGAAGGAGGGTGTCGGGAAGGAGGAGGCAGGTGCACGGCGCTGGGACCTGTCAGGAATTCTGTGTATGAGTCGTGAGCATCGGATCACGACGTTGCTACGAGTCGGTCGCCGAAAAGGAGCTTGAGATGCGGGAAGGCTGCGCGCCAGTACTTGTCGGGCTT
>CAITQY010000227.1 GCA_903894655.1 uncultured Gemmatimonadota bacterium | reverse complement strand
GGAGCGGGAGCCTCGGCGCTGAACAGCAGACGCGGCCCTCCGATGAGGTCAATGCAATATGGGACCGCCGCCCAGACCGCGCCGAGGCATTCTTCGATGGCCGCCGGCTTTCCGGGGAGATTGATGATCAACGAACTGCCACGGGTGCCCGCCACCTGACGCGACAGGATCGCCGTGGGGACGGTCTTCACCGAAACCGCGCGCATCTGCTCTCCGAACCCTGGCAGCAGCCGGTCGCACACCGCCACCGTCGCCTCCGGTGTGACATCGCGCGGCGACGGCCCGGTCCCACCAGTAGTCACGATCAGCGCGCACTGCAGGTCGTCGGCCAGCTCACGGATGGCGGCCTCGATGAGCGGCTGCTCGTCGGGCACCAGGCGGTACTCGGCCTGCCAAGGCGACGCGATCCAGCGCGTGAACACCGACATGATCGCCGGGCCCGACTTGTCTTCGTACACCCCAGACGAGGCGCGGTCGGAGATGGTGATGATGCCTAACCGCGTCACGGCCGCCGGGTCTAATGGTGAGATCGCTCAGGAATCCGGAATCGCCGCCGGACTGAGGCAACTTACGACCCGAAACTTGAACTCAGAACCCACCACTCACGTGAGTCTTGAGTTTCGAGTCAAAGTTAGGAGTCTTGGGTTGAACCATGGCTACTTCGCGACCATCCCCGCACATGCCGCCGGCAGCGGCCCATCCGCGGCCCCGTAGTGCGCCAGCACCACCTGCGCCGCCTTGCCATCTGCATTCGGCGTCAGCACGAACATCGTGGCGTAGCTCGCGTCGCAAATGTCGGGGAGCTTCGGTCCACCCAGTGCGGTCACGATGGCCGGCACCGTATTGCTATGACCGACCACGAGCACCACGCCCGTCGCCTTGCGCACCGCCGCCGCCACATCGGCGATGTGCGTCGCGCCGCTGATGGGGATCACCGTCGGCATGATCCCGGTCTTCGCCGACACCACCACCGCCGTTTCCGCGGTGCGCTTGAGCGACGACACGATGATGGTGCTCGGCGTGGTCATCGCCAGCGCGTCGGCCAACGCCTGCGCGCGCGCCTTCCCGGCCTCGCTCAGCGACGGGTCATTACCCCCCTCAGTCGCTTTCTCACCATGACGGACGAGCACCACCAGCGACGGCTGTGCCGCAAGATCGCGTGGCGCGAACGCACCCGTCGCGAGCAGGACGCCAAGCATCCCGAGTGCAACACTGCGCCACGACGTTCTCGTTTGCATTTCGCTCCTTGGTGCGCCTCAGGCGCGTAGTTTCTTCCCCGCTCCGGCACCGGCAATGACCAGTGCGAGTCCAGCCGCCACGCCCACGCCACCAACCCATGTGGGGACGTTGCGCCTTTCCGTGACCGACGCGTGCAGCGGACCCATGTCCATCGTCTGACGATCGGTCGTGACGCTGAACCCCTGAACGGGAATGTAGCCGCCGGCAAGAACCAGCAGAATGCCGAGCACGAGTGTGGCGCGCACAAGATCTCCGTGGGGAAAGTGTGCTCACCTCCAGTGCAGAGGTCGTGCCGGACGATCACG
>CAITQY010000226.1 GCA_903894655.1 uncultured Gemmatimonadota bacterium | reverse complement strand
GTGAAGTTCTTGAACGTGCCGGCGGTGAAGATGTCGTACCATCCGCCCACATGCAGCATGGGGATGTCGGACGTTTCGCCGTAGTGTTCATCCCACGCCAGCATGGGATCCTTCCAGTAGGCATCGTAGTCGGCGTGCTCGAAGAAGTCGAAATACCAGCCTTCGTATTGCGAATCGACCGACAGTGGATTGAGCCCGCGCCGCATCGGCTGCACGCTGTACCAGTCTTCGACTTTTTCCTTCGTGAGCAGCGCCTTTACGTCGGGGGAGCGCGCGTCGGCCAGCAGCTGGCTCCACGCCCACGTGAGCTGACGCCCCATCTCGTAGGTGCCGCGATAGCGCACGCCATGATCCCAGCCATTGGCGAGGCCGCCCATGTTCAGCACCATCGATTTGAGCGACGGCGGATTGTATTGTGCCGCGCCGGCTTCGGTGTGCGCCGAGAAGGAGGTGCCCCACATGCCCACGATGCCGTTGGCGTACGGCTGCTTGGCGAGCCACTCGATGACGTCGTACCCATCGGTGGCGTCGGCGGGCTGCACTTTCGAGAAGGTGCCCTCGGACTTGTAGCGGCCGCGCGTGTCCTGCAGCGCCACCACGTAGCCGCGCTCGGCGTACCACACGGCCAGTTCGGCAAGCGCCGCCTTGTTGTACGGCGTGCGGTTCAGGAGCACCGGCAGCGGCTCCGACACGGGCACGCCATTCCGCGATGGCCGGTAGACGTCGGTCGCCATGCGCTTGCCGTCGCGCGTGGGGATCATGAGGTCGGTGGCGACCTTTTGTGCATCGTATTGCTTCGGCGAGCCGACCCACCCGGGCGGCGGCATGCGCGACGCATCGGCGGCCGGGACCTGAGCACGGAGGTTGAGCGGGGCGCTGACGAACAGCGCAGCGAGCACACGAAGTCGCATGGATCGAAGCATGCGGTAACTTGACGCGCGTGCGATGTCGCCGCTACCGGCGTCCTCATGGAGCGCTACCGGTGTATTACCGGTCGCCTTTGGCTCGCGTGTAGATCACGATGGCGCCCCACGGCGTGCGATCGCCAAACTGGACGGCCGCCTCGGTCTTGCCCAGCAGCGCGAAGAAGTACACATCGCGTGGGTTGATGTTCGGATAGCTCCCACTGAGCGGAACGCCGTCGATCACGATGGTGAGGCAGCGATTGTATCGCGTGGAGCGGATACACTCATCGCGCCGACTGGGCACCACGAACCCCGGAAAGCCCGTCGAGCGCAGCAGGTCCTCGAACGAGTTCGATCGTTCTCTAAGCTTTTCGACCTCGGCCGGGGGGAAGACGCGCCAGCCGCGCCGTCGCGCTTCGGTGAGCCGGAGGTCATTCAACGAGGGCGTGGATTTCACACGCACCGTGTCGGTGCGGATACCTGTTTCGACCACGCTGAAGTTGACGTCGAGCGTGTCGGTGTTCGCCAGTGTGATTTCTTCGGACAGCGTGGGCGCCATACCGATGCGCGTCATCGAGATCGCAAACGGTTTTCCGCCGGCATTGATGCGCAATTGAAAGCGGCCCTGGTCGTCGGTAACGGTGCTGCCAATGGAGCGCCCGTCGCGCAGCAGCGCTATGACGCGGGCTCGATCGAGCGGCCGATCGTCGCCTGCGAACCGTGCTGTACCCCGAAGCACCTGGGCCTGCAGGCTATGCGGCAGACTGAGCAGGGCGATCAGCATGGCCCAACGCACAGCGACCGCGGACGAGACGTGGGTCTCGTTCGCGGTCGCTGTTGGCTTCCTGTCGCGCTGACGCACAACCGTAGTGGTTACGGGTTGGGCGTGGTGCGCGGCGGCTGCTTGTCCACGTAGTACACGACGCCAGGCGTCGTGAACCGCGTGCCGGCCGAGTTCGCCGGGGTGGCCGGGAACGCGATGGCGGTGATGATCGAACCAGCGACCGTGGCGCCACCAAGCGGATCAACGGACGAGCTACCGGCCGTACCGGTCGGAGCCGCCGCACTGATGACGGCGGTGGTCGAACCCGGCGCCGTCACGCGGGCCGCGAAGGCTCCCGTGGCACGGGCGAGGTACGCCGACACGGTGTTCAACGACACATTCGCGAGCAACGGCGCGCCAGTGATGGCGTCCGTGGTCGTGGGCGTGGCGTAGATGTCGACGTTACCGACATCGAGCCCGGCATGAATCGCGCGGAACGCGATACCGGCCGGCGTGGCGGGGAGAGCATCGGTGATGTTGACGATACGCTGCTTCGGCGCGGAGCCGGCGCGGGCATACCCGAGGTGCAGCAACGTGTAGTACTTGCCGGCCTCGAAGGTGATGGTAGTGTCGACCAGGATGTTCGTGTTACCGGCCGCCGACACATCGGCACTGTAGGTGAACACGCGGAACTTGCGCGCTCCCGCCGCCGTGGGCTGATAGTTGCCCTGGCCGAGGGCACGGAACTGCACGTTGGCCCACGAGATGGGAGAGTAATCGACCTGGTCGATGAACCGGACCGTGGTCCCGAGCGTGTCGGGGACCGCGTTGATGTAGCGAACGTACGCCAGAGGCGGCGTGTTCGGCGTGGTGGGCCCATCGCTGGGCTCACTGCAGCCGACCATCGCCGACACTGCTACGCCAAGAAGTACAAATCGGGAGAGCCGCATGAGGCAAGGACTCCGAGAGAAAGCGAAATAGGAACGTGGATCGAGTCGATCGCGCGATCGCGCGGCCGCTCAGGACTGTTGCGGACCCTCACCGGGTCGATCGGTAGCGGGATCTCCGAAGAGATCGAGCGTATTCCCGAGCGACGCGATGATGGCCAAAACGATGGAGCCAACCAGCAGAAGCGTTTTGAACTTTGAAAGCGTACGAGCGCGATACCCAAGGATGGCCTCCTCAGGAATCGACACCCGCTCACCGGTCCAGGTGGCCGTGTTGCCGCGCAAATCGGTCACGCGGTAGACATCGAGCACGATGGCACCGTCTTGCCGGCTGACGACCTTACCGTCAATGCGGTCGACGCTGGCTCCCACCCGGTCACCCAACAGGACACGACCGCGATCGTTGATCACGATGCCAACCTGTTGGGCGGGCGCGGGAGGCGTGGACTGCACCGGGAGATACGAAAAGCACCCGATTTGCAGCGCCATCGCCAGCGCACACAGGCCGCTCACGGAACGCTGCGCGATCGTTTCCGACCGTGAGCGCAGTGGGCGAGCCTGTGCGTCGGTCATCAGAACCCGTACGTCCCGCGCGGCGCGCGGTTCGTGCCGTTGTAGTACGCCTTCTGACGGGCCTGCATTTCCTGATACGGCACCGGCCACTCGACCGGCGTCCCTTCGACCATGTCGCCCCAGCCTCGGTTATCCGAGAACCAGATGAAGTAGCCCGTATAGGCCGACTCCATGCGCTTCTCGTACTTCATGGCTTCGAGCAAACTGCCACACGCCGTGCTGGTGAAGTTCGGCGCCGCCGGGACGCGCGGAACGCACGTGGCCAGGCTGGTGGAATACGCCGCGGTGGCGCTGGCCACGTTGCCGATGGCATCCAATCCGTTCCTCACGCGCGTCACGTTGACGAGCGCGACGGCGGCCGGGAG
>CAITQY010000225.1 GCA_903894655.1 uncultured Gemmatimonadota bacterium | reverse complement strand
TGACGGCGCCGTTGACGGTTGCCGAATGGCAGGCGCGCGCGGTGGCGCACCTCGAGCGGGCGCAGCAATGGACACGTCCCTTTCGTGAGCGGCGTTCGCGGGGGGAGGTGCATCCGGTGTACGACTTTCTGTTTCAGTACTACCACTATTCGGGTGGGAGGCTGGAGGCTTGGCACCCCGGTCCCGACGAGGCGCTCGAAGACAGCTCGGCGGCTCGCGAGCGCTTCACCTCGCCGGTGTATGTGGCCGCCAACGGCGTCATCCGGCGAGACGCGAGCACCCTCGCTCCCGCAGAGCGTGACACGCTCCACCGCGTGCTGCAGCTGCTGCGCGCGACTCAGGATCGCCCGGCAAATTTCGGATGCTACGGCATGCATGAGTGGGCTATGGTCTACGGTGGCCACGACGTGCGCCACGCGGAGATCGCGCCGCTGCGGCTTCCGCAGGCCCAGGTGGATGCGTTCGTGGAGAGTCGGCCGGTGGCGTGCAGCCACTTCGACGCGTTCCGGTTTTTCGCACCGGCGGCCAAGCCCATGAACCGCGTCCCGCTCGCGTGGGCCACCCGTGAGGACACCGTGCAGCCCGGCTGCATTCACGCGAACATGGACCTCTACCGCTGGGCGTACACCGCCATGCCATGGGTTGGCAGCGATCTCCTGTGGTCGTGCTTCGAACTCGCGGTGGAGCTGCGTGTGCTGGATATGCAAGCCGGGCCGTACGATCTCGAGGCTCGAGGCTTCGCCCCCGTGCGCGTGGAAACGCCAGCCGGGCGCGATGAATACCAACGGCGTCAGCGGGAGCTGAGTGTGTCCGCGAACGGGTTACGGACGCGTCTGATCGACGCCGTGGGCGCGATCGTCTAACGGAGCGACGTCGCGGTTTTGGACGCGTTGTCCACCCCGGCTCGGCGATGCAACTGCCGCCGTCGCTACCGCGGCAACTCGCGAGGCCAGTGCAGCGGTACGCCGTCGCGCTCGAGCTCCCGCTGAAAATCCTGCAAGAGCGGTGCCTGCTGCCGCACCGCGCGCGGTGTGCACTGCTTCGTCAAACAGAACGCCACCAGACTCCCCACGCTTTCGCCGATGTTCCATTCGATCGGGTGCAGTCGGTAGCAGCCGTTCGTGAGATGCGTGACGCCGAGGTTCTTGCACGCCGGAAGCAGGTTCTCCATGCGTTGCGGCAACAACGCCCCCAGCGGAATCTGAAAGGGCAGGGTGGCGCCGTAGCGTCCGTAGTCACCGCGCGTCGTGCGGTGCAGATCCATACTGTAATGGCCGATCCCCACGCTGTCGGGGAAGTCGGCCGCGTGCGTGGCGTTGGGTCGTGCGTCGGCAGTCACGTGTTGCTCCCAGACGGTGAAGTCGGCGGCGATGCGACGGCTTTCGCGGATATACGGATACTTCGCGAAGCCGTCGTCGGTGCCCATGACATCGGGGCGTAGGCGAAGGCCCGCCCAGCCGGCACCGCCATCGGGACGCGGCGCTTCCGTTTGCAGCCAATAAAGCAGCGACAGGCTCTGTGCTTTCGCTCGCGACATGTGCTGCTGCGCCGTGGCGGTGCTCACGTCGATCAATGATCCGAACGAGTAGTCGTTCTGCCCCCAGTTCACGATGCTCACATCATGTCGATATCGCGCATCATCGGCTGGCGGCGGCGCGAACAGGTCGCGGTCGATCACGCGACGATACGACCAGTATCCCGTACGCTGCTCAGGATCGAAGCCGATGCGCTGATTCGCCGGTTCGTCGAAGCTGAGCAACCGGTACGTCACGCCATCGGCGGCGGGGATCGCCAGATCGCGCCAGTAGGCATAGTCGCTCGGCCGATCGATAAGGTGGTGTTCACCACGGCGATGCTCGAGCGCGAAACACATCGTGAACGCCTGCACGTTGTCCGGCTCGGCCGTGCGCTTGGCATGCGGTTCGCCGGTCTGCGCAATGGACTCCGCACCGGTGACATACTCGGTCCGCGTGAGCGGCAGCAGGTCGCCCAGTTCGGTGGCGTCGGCGAAGTACGGCGCACGCAGCACGATGTCGTGTGCGGTGTCGTGAGCACTGTCATGTCGGCGCACCCACACGGCCAGCACGCGGTCACGGTCGACGTCGGCCGCAACCAGCGTGTGATGGCGAAGGATGCGCACGTGTCCACTCTCCACATACGGCGCGAGCATGGCTTCGAGCACGGCGAGGGCGACCCGCGGTTCACACCCGATCCGGGATACCCAGCAGTTGCCGGGATTGAGCCGAGGGTTGGACGTGGCGCGTGCGATGAGGGGCGTGCTCGTGCGGTAGTAGTCACGCATGCCGGTCCGTAGCGCCAGATAGCTGCGGGTGCCCCCGATGGTTTCGATCCACGCGTTCTCGTCGGGCGGCACCGCTTGCTGCGTGAGCTGTCCGCCGATCCAGTCGGTTTCCTCCGTCATGATCACGCGGAGGCCGCGTCGCGCCGCCGCGAGGGCCGCCGCGCAGCCGCCGAGACCGGCGCCGATGATCACCAGGTCGGCGGAGAGTTCGTCGGCATTTTCACGCGATCGGTATGGTCGACCCGCGACACAAGCCGCCGCGGACCACACGACAGGCGCGGCGACGGCCAGCCGTTTGAGAAAGTCGCGTCGGCCGACGTCGTCGATAGATTTCCGGTGACGGGTCATGTGCTCACGAACGTCGGTGCGGAGAGGTCATGAAGTGGATGGAGAAGACCGCCAGCGGCGCCGCCTTCGTGGCGCTACTGTGGCCGCTGCGGCCGATAGCGGCGCAGGGGGTGCCCGTCGCGCCACCGCCCGCACCAGCATCGCTGCAGGCCGCGCAGAACCCGTCGCCCATGCTGGAGTCTACACGTGTGCACGAGCGGCTCACAACACGTGTGCTGGACGGCACGGAACGGTCGTTTAACGGACCAGCCGGAAAGCCGGTCGAGGTCTGGGTACCCGATCGCGTCCGGTCGCGTCACGCGTTCGATGTCGTGATCCACTTTCATGGCGCCTCGTGGCTGCCACGGCAGGCGGTCGCTGCGCTCGGTTCGCGCACCGTGGCGGTGGTGCTCAACCTCGGCGCCGGCTCCGGCATCTACGACCGCAGCTTCGCCGACCCGGCCGTATTCGACACGCTGCTGGCCACCGTGATGCGCGAGGTCGCGGCGGCAACCGGCCGCGTGTCGCGCATTGGACGCGTGACGCTGGTGGGCTTCTCGGCCGGCCACGGGGCGGTGCGGGCCATCTTGCGTGAGCCGCGCCACCTGGCCCGGGTGGATGCGGTGCTGATGCTGGACGGCATGCACACGTCGTATGTACCGGAGGGGCAGGTGCTCGCCGCCGGTGGCACGCTTGACACGATGAATCTTGTGTCGCTCACCGCGTTCGCGCGGGCGGCGGCGCGGGGCGACAAGCGCATGCTGATCGCGCACTCGGAAATCTTTCCCGGCACCTACGCCAGCACCACGGAAACGGCCGACTGGACCATTGGTGCGCTGGGGCTTCGCCGGACGCCCGTACTCAAGTGGGGGCCGCGTGGCATGCAGCAGCTCAGCGAGGTGCACGTGAGGCGCCTCGGGGTGATGGGATTCGCGGGCACGACGGCGCCGGATCACATCGATCAGCTGCATGCGATGCCGGAATTGCTGAAGCGCTTGCTGTCGCGCTAGCACACTCCAACCCGCTGGTGCGTCGGGCGCTGGGTCCGTCAGCGACCAGGCGCATCCACGTTGGCGGGATGGAGTTCACCGCAACGGCGCGTCACGCGGCGCCCGGCGGGATCGGGGAACGACAGGAGCTCCACCGAGATCGAGTCGGTGCGGGATCTTGCTTCGGCGTAGGCGCGCTCGCACGCCGCCTCGTTCTTCACGCCGTGGACCGGCCCGATCGCGAGTTTCCCGACGAGGACCACCAGCAGGAGGATCACGGTCACACTGGCCGTGTATCCTGCGGCACGCGACAGGCGGCCAGGGCCGGCTGACACTGACGGTTCGGGCGGGTATTGCATGCGGTCCTCCCCGGGCGCGGTGATCGTCGCTGCTCCCCGGGTGCACGACAGTCGCGCGACACGGGCCTTTGCGAAGGTAACCCGTGTTTGGGTGGCGTCGAGATGTCGCTGGGCCTCGAATCTGCGGTATCCACACCAAGCCCTCCGGATGAACGGGGGCAGCGAAAACACCAGGCGTCCCCCATCTTTTCCAGTGTTCGCCCGTCGTGCCTCATGCGTTTTTTGCCCCGAGTCCTGCCATGCGCTCTCCCCAACTGTTCGCCGCCGTGCTGCTCTCGGCTACGCTCAGCGTCGCGCCCTCTCTTCGCGCGCAACAGGTCACCGCCGATCCGGCGTTGGCCGCTGACATCGATCG
>CAITQY010000224.1 GCA_903894655.1 uncultured Gemmatimonadota bacterium | reverse complement strand
GGGACGATTCCGAGCGGCCCTGCCTGATCTTCGTGAGCCGGTCGGGCCGCTGCGCGTGTCCCCGGCGACCTACGGCGGCGAGGAGATCACGGTGTTCGGGCCGGACGATCAAGTCGTGTTGGCATCCTCGCTAGCACTCGCGATAGCGCGTGCCGCCCCTGCGGCCAGGCTTGGATTGCGCGCTCCCGCACCGACGAGCACCCAATGAGCGGCACGCTGTTCTCCGCCAGTGCCCGGGAACCGCTCGCCGCGCGAATGCGCCCGGAGCGCCTGGAAGACGTGGTTGGGCAGCAACATCTGCTCGGTCCGGGACGCCCACTGGGCGATGCGATCCGCAACGGTACCATCGGGAGCGTGATCCTGACCGGGCCCAGTGGTACGGGAAAGACGACGGTCGCGAGCCTGATCGGCCGCTACACCCAGCAGACGGTGGTGGTGCTGAACGCGGTGACGGACGGCATCCCGCGCCTGCGTGAGATCGTGGCCGAGGCCGACAAGCGTCGGAGCTACGAAGGGCGCCGCACGCTGGTCGTGATCGATGAGATCCACCGATGGGCGAAGTCGCAGCAGGATGCCTTGCTGCCGCACGTCGAGAACGGCGTCATCACGCTCTGCGGCGCGACGACGGAGGTGCCGGGATTCGCGGTGGTCGGCGCGTTGTTGTCGCGGTCCCGGGTGTACGCACTGCGTCCACTCACGGTCGAGGACGTGGTGAGCGTCTGTGCACGCGCGCTGGCCGACGAGCCGCGCGGACTCGGGGCACAGCGGCTGCAGGCGGATCCGGAGACGCTGCGTTGGCTCGCGGAGCAGGCGGACGGTGATGCGCGTCGCGCCCTTGGGGCGCTCGAAGCGGTGGCACACGTGCTCCCGGCGGGTGCGGCACTCACGCGTGAGGCACTGGCGGACGCGTTGGGTACACGGGTCGTGAGCTACGACCGCGTCGACGTCGATCGCAATGCGATGCTGTCAGCCTTTCACAAGTCGCTGCGGGGCAGTGATCCACATGCCGTGCTGTACTGGCTCGCGCGTGGTCTGCAAGCCGGGGAAGACCCACAAATCTTCCTGCGTCGGCTGGCGGCCATGGCCACCGAGGATATCGGTCTGGCGGATCCGCAGGCGATCGGGATTGTCATGACCGCGTGGGAGACGTTTCGTCGGCTCGGTCCCGCGGAAGGTGAGCGGGCGGTCGCGCAGGCGGCGGTGTACTGCGCCGTGGCGCCGAAGTCGAATCGACTGTACCTCGCCTGGGCCGCAGCCCGTGCCGCCGCCGCCGAGTCTCCGTCGGTACCCGTGCCCGCGCATCTGCTCAATTCCGAGATGCATCTGCGCGCCGATCCCGAGCGCCGCGTGGCGTACGAGTATCCGCACGATCACCCGGGGGCGTTCGTCGCACAGACGTATCAGCCACCGGAACTCGAAGGGCAGACCTACTATCATCCGCTGTCGGTGGGCGAAGAGAAGCAGATTGCCAAACGCCTCGCCTGGTGGGCGGAGCGTGGCGGGCCTCCGGTGGCGGAGTAGCGGAACTCGACCAAGGGGACGGGTACGAGTGAGGGACATAATGCGTCGCTGGGTCTGGCGGCGCTTGGGTGATGTACGTGGACCGTTCAGTTCCGAGGAGACGAGATGCGCATGACGAGGTCGGTACGGCGCTGGATGACGGCGGGAGCGGTCGTGGCCTGCACCACGGGCGGCGCGGCGTGCGCCACGCTCGGACGCGCAACGTTTAAGGAGCCGGTGGTCACGCTGCGCGAGTTCAATGTCACTGGCCTTGGACTCACCGGGGGCAGCGTCGACGTTGTGCTCTCGGTGTACAACCCGAACGGATACAAGCTCGACGCGCTGAGTATGACCTATCAGGTGGACGTGGACACCATCAAGCTGGGAAGCGGGGCGCTCGATGGACGGTTCGTGGTACCGGGAAAAGACTCCTCGCAGGTGCGCTTGCCAGTACGTTTCACGTATGCCGGGCTCGGCGCGGCCGGCCGGTCGCTCCTGTCGGCTGGCACCGTGAACTATCGGGTGCGTGGCGATTTCACGGTTTCCACACCGCTCGGGAATTTCACCCGTCCGTACGATCGGACGGGACGCTACTCTTCGGTGTCCGGTAACGGGCGCTGATCGGCTTCGCCCTCTCAGATTAGGTAGACGCACATCAGTCGCGAGATCATTTCCCTCACGCCGTCAGTCGAGCGCGCGGTGCTCGTTAGTGCACCGTCGAAGCGTGGCAACGCTCGCCATCAGTCAGACGAACATCTCGAGGAGCTTGCTCGTCTGGCCGATACGGCCGGAGCGATCGTCGTTGGTCGTTTGACGCAGGCGCTCGATCGGCCGCATCCCGCAACGTACCTCGGCAGCGGAAAAGTCGAGGAGCTCAAGCTGCGGATCAATGAACTCGGCGCGACGCTGGTGATCTTCGACGATGAGCTGACGCCCGCGCAGGGTAAGAACGTCGAGGCCATCGTCGGCACGCGGGTGATGGATCGCGCTGAACTGATTCTCGACATCTTCGCCACGCGGGCACGGTCGAGCGAGGCGCGTATGCAAGTGGAACTCGCGCAGCTGCAATATTTGCTGCCGCGTCTCACACGCATGTGGACTCACCTTGAGAAATTCCGCGGCGGCATCGGCGTGCGGGGACCTGGTGAAACGCAGCTCGAAACCGACCGTCGGCTTATTCAGCACCGCATCCGGGTGCTCAAGGCGCGGCTCGCCGACGTCGAGCGCGCGCGCGAAGTACAGCGGGAAGGGCGCAAGTCACATTATCGCGTTGGCCTCGTCGGCTACACGAATGCAGGAAAGTCGTCGATCCTCCGGCAGATGGCGAATGACGCGCAGGTGTTCGTGGAGGACCGACTGTTTGCCACGCTCGATCCGCTCACGCGCGAAGTAGACGTCGGCGACGGCTACACCGTGCTGCTGACCGACACCGTCGGTTTCATTCGCAAGCTGCCTCACCATCTGGTCGCGTCGTTCCGGGCCACCCTATCGGAAGCGAAGGAAGCCGATTTGCTGCTGCACGTAATCGACGCGAGTCATTCCGTGTGGGAAGAGCAGCGCGACGTCGTCGATGGCGTGTTGGCCGATCTCGGACTGGCCGATCAGCCGAAGCTGTACGTGATGAACAAGATGGACTTGCTGCCACCCGAGGAGGCCTCGGCAGTGCTCGAGCGCGTGGCGAATCTGATGCCCAATTCACTGTTCGTATCCGCGATTCAACCTGGTGGTCTCGACGTGCTTCGCGCATCGCTGCTCGACAGTCTGCGTCGCCAGCGCCCGGTGCTCGAGGTCCGGTTGCCCGCCGCAAACGGCCGGATGATCGCGGAGATGCATCGCGAAGGCGAAGTGCTCGACCAGCGAACCGATGAGGATGTCATCGTGCTGCGGGCCCGTCTCGACGATCGCACGATTGGTCGGCTGCGTCAGGCCGGTGCGCGGATTACCGTGCTCCGGGGCGTCGAACGCGTGAAAGCGCCGGCCGTACCTGCGGATGTTTTCTAAGCGCTCGCCCCACGACACAGATGCACAAACGGCCGGTCATCAGTGATGATGACCGGCCGTTCGCGTTGCATCGAGGTAACATGGGCGTGCAGGGACTCGAACCCCGGACCTCTGCTGTGTGAAAGCAGCGCTCTAACCAGCTGAGCTACACGCCCGACAACCGTCTGCGAGCGAACACTCACAGCGCGGATCAAGAACGTAACGGAGGGGATCGGCGGTGGGAAGCCCCTCAAAAGACAAACGCCCCGGTGCTTAACACCGAGGCGAATGGTCCGGGTGGGACTTGAACCCACGATCCTTCGATTATGAGTCGAGCGCTTTGACCAACTAAGCTACCGGACCGAACGTGGCGATGTCTCGCCCCCGCCTATAGGACAATGTATGTCAACCGTCCGCAATGTGCGCGTCGTAGGCCTCGAGCACTTCGTCTGGGGTGACCGTGGCCGCGCCGAGCTTGCCCACCTCGACCCCGGCGGCATAGTTCGCGACGATCGCCGCCTCGAGTGCCGTCGCTCCAGCCGCCAGCATCGTGGCCAGATATGCGGTGACCGTGTCGCCGGCACCGACCACGTCGTACACCTCACGAGCGGTGGTGGGGACACGGTGCACCACGCCATCCGACGACACCAGTGCCATGCCGCGTTCACCGAGCGTGAGCAGGAGGTGATCGACGCCGAGACGCGCGAACGTCTCCGGTAACGCCGCTGGATGCTCGAGATCAACGGCCGCGCCCAGTGCGCTTTCAAGCTCCCGTCGGTTCGGCTTGAACACGGTGGCGCCGGCAAAGGCGAAGAAATTGCGGAACTTCGGGTCCACGACGATCGGCAGCTGTCGTGCACGCGCGAACGCGATCGCCCCTTCAATGACCGCGGGCACGAGCACGCCCTTGTTGTAGTCTTCGAAGACGAGCGCGGTGGCGTACGGCATGGCGGCCTCGATCGCCTCGAGCACGCGGGCGACGTCTGCCGTCCCGAGGTCCGCGTCGTCTTCTTCATCGAAACGCACCAGCTGCTGCGAGCGCGCCATGACGCGGGTCTTGGTCGTGGTGGGTCGGCCAACCGTGACTAACGATCGCGACTCCATCCGTCCGGCCTCGAGTCGCTCGCGCAGCGCGCGTCCAGCCACGTCATCACCGACGACCGCGACGAGATCGCACCCCGCGCCGACAGCGGCGACGTTCTGCGCGACATTGGCGGCACCACCGAGCGCGAGTTTGCGGTCGCGCACGCGCACGACCGGCACCGGCGCTTCGGGCGAGATGCGATCGACGTCGCCTCGAAGGTACACATCGAGCATAGCGTCGCCGATGATGACCACATGCTGCGAGGCGGCATCAGCCAGCAGCGCTTGGAGCCGAGCGCGGGAGATGGTGGGCGTCATAGCGGGGAAGCTAGTCGGAGCGATTAGCTTCGTCACCGGCCGTGCAGCCCAACGCCGCCCTGCGCCGTCCCCTTTCCCGTCGCGATGCCCACCTTGTCATCTCCCCGCGGCTCCACCGTCTCGCGCCGCTCGCCGGTGCTGGTCCTGGCTGCGTCGTTGATCGGCATCTCCTTCGCGGCTCCGCTGATCCGGTTGTCCGCGAGTTCGGCCATCGTGATCGCCACCTGGCGGCTGGGACTGTCGATGCTCATCGTGGCGGCGGTCTTGCTGGTCACCGGGTCTTGGCGCGAGTGGCGCCTCCTGTCCCGCCGTGAACTGCTGCTGGCGGGCGGGGCCGGGGTCTTGCTGGCCCTCCACTTCTGGAGTTGGAACGCCTCGCTGCGGTACACGAGCGTGGCCGCATCGGTCGCCTTGGTGAATCTCCAGCCGGTCTTGATCGCCGGCGTGTCGGCACGCTGGCTTCACGACGCTCCGTCGGGCCGGCAGTGGATCGGCGTGGTCATCGCCGTGGTCGGCGCGTTCGTGGTAGGCGTGGCAGACGTGCCTGGGGGACTCTCCGGAATCGTGACGGCCATCGCCAGTGGGCCGGCCGCGGAGGGCGGTGGCGGGGCGTTGTTCGGCGACCTTCTGGCGCTTGTGGGCGCGGTCACGGCCGCGCTGTACTACCTCATTGGGCGCCGGCTCCGCCAGCGGGTGGGGGTGTGGCCGTATGTCTCCCTCGCGTATGGTGCGGCCTTCGTTACCTGCGTGGTCATCGCGCTGACCAGTGGCGAGGTGCTGTTTCCGCAGCCGCGTCGCGAACTCTCGATTTTCGCGGGATTGGCCATCGGACCTATGCTGCTCGGACACACGGGAATGAACTGGGCGCTCGGCCACCTGCCGGCATTCGTCGTGAATCTCACAACACTGGGTGAGCCGATCGGCGCCACGATTCTCGCTGCGCTCCTCCCCGGAATCGACGAGGTACCGAGCATGGGCACGATCGTGGGCGGCGTTCTGGTGCTCGGCGGTGTCATGCTGGCGTCGCGCCGTAGGCCGACCGCTGCAAAATCCTGACTGGGCGCCAAAGGTCGTCTTAGCCGACTCGCTTTCCCTGCCTCGGTTATCTTTCGGTGGTGAGCGAGACTCGATCGATATTTTCCGGCGCCGGAGCGCCCTCCGCCGACCAAGCCGGCGCGACAACACGGGGGCCGTACGCATCGGCGGCGCCGGTGGTATTTGGCCCGGCACGTCGGGAACGTCGCTTCGATGTGGTGGTGACGCGAGGCGGTACGGTGGAATCGCGTCACCGGGTGCACGCCGCGGTCGTGGATGCCAGCGCGACGCTGCTGGAAGGTGTACGAGATCCGCATACCCAGACGTGGTGGCGCTCCTGCGCCAAGCCGTTTCAGGTGATGCCGCTGGTGCGCGCTGGTGGCCTCGAACGCTTGGGGTGGGGCGCCAGCCAATTGGCGTTGGCCTGTGGGTCGCATGGCGGCGAGCCGGAGCACGTCGCGCTGGCGGCGTCGATGCTGGGCGGCATCGGTCTCGAGGAAGGCGATCTGGTCTGTGGAGCCCATGAACCGCTGTCGTCGCGCGGCGCTCGTCTGCTTCGCGAGTCGGGAGACCGGCTTACTCGTCTCCACAACATCTGTTCGGGCAAGCACGCGGCGATGCTCGCACAGGCGGTCCTTTTAGGGGAGCCGACAAGCGGCTACGAGCACGCGTCGCATGCGGTGCAGCGGGCGGCGCACGAGACGGTTGCCACCTGGGCGGGCACGACGCCCGATCAGATCGGTGTCGGGGGGGACGGCTGCGGATCGACCGTGTTCTCGTTGCCGTTGGCGAATATGGCGCTGTCCTATGCGCGTCTCGCGCACGCCTCGACGCACGGCGACGAGCCGAGCCGACGGATTGTGAACGCGATGACGTCGCATCCGTTTCTGGTGGGTGGGAGCGACCGATTCGATACCCGTCTCATGGAGGCGGTTGGCGGCAACGTGGTCTGCAAAGTTGGTGCGGAGGGCGTTCACTCGTTTGCGATCATCGACCGCGGCATCGGTTTCGCGCTCAAGGTTGAAGACGGATCGCACCGCGCGCAGTTCGTCGCCGTACTGGCGATGCTGGCCGAGTACGATGGATTGCCATCGCCATTGCCGGAGAGCCTGCGCGATGCGGCCGTGCGCGTCGTGCGGAATTCGCGGGGAGAGCAGGTCGGCGAAGTGTTCGTCAGCATGGCGCCGCTCGGCGCGCCGGCATCCAGTGACGCCTCGTAGCGGCGAGGAACCGATGAGCCAGGCGGACGTGCAGACCGGTGATCCGACCGGCGTTGATTCGATGACACGGCGCGGACACGTGCCGGTTACACTCGATGCACTCGACGTGGAAACGGCGGCGCTTGTTCGGTTGGCGGCGGTGCTGGCTGGTGGCAGCGAGGGGGAGGTCCGTTCCGAGCTCTCGGGCGTGAACGGCCGCGTCGATCCGGTGTGGGTGGAAGAGGTCATTCTGCAGACGTACCTGTTCGCCGGCTTCCCGCGTGCGCTCAACGGCGCGCGGGAGTGGCGTCGAATCTCCGGTCGCAGCGCGCCAACGCCGGCGGAAGACCAGGAGCGTGCGGTGCTCGATTTTTCTGAGCGTGGCGAGGCGACATGCGCCACGGTGTACGGTGAATTCTACGATCGGTTGCGCGTAAATATTCGCGGACTTCATCCAGCACTCGATCGGTGGATGATTACGGAAGGGTACGGCAAAGTGCTCGGCCGACCGTTGCTCGACTTGGCGCGCCGCGAGTTGTGCGTTGTGGCCGCGTGCGCAATCGCGCGACAGGACCGGCAGCTTCATTCGCATCTCCATGGGGCATTAAACGCGGGGGCGGCGGCCGGTGTGGTCATGGCCGCCTTGCAGGTTGTCGCCCCGCTGGTCGGCGATGAGGACATGCGTCGGTATCTCGGCCTCTGGGCACGCGTGCAGGGCAAGTAGGCGGCAGGACCATCAACACGCAGTGCAATCGAAGTTTTTTGGCGGCGCCTCGGTGGCCGGCTGCCTCTCTCGTTTCGGAAGTGATTCATGTTTGTAGATCGCGTACTTGTGAAGGTCGAAGCAGGAACCGGTGGTTCGGGACAGACGTCGTTCCGTCGCGAAAAGTTCGCGCCCATGGGCGGCCCTGATGGTGGCGATGGTGGACGTGGCGGCGATGTGATCGTCCGCGGCGACCGGAACCTGACCACGCTGCTCGACTATACGTACCGTGATGCGTGGAAGGCCGAACGCGGACAACACGGTGAGGGATCGAATCGCACCGGCCGTTCTGGTGAAGACATCGTGTTGCCGGTGCCTCCTGGCACAGTCGTGCGCGACGCCGCGACGCAGGAGTTTCTCGGCGAAGTGATGGAGGATGGCCACACGATACTCGTGTCGAAGGGCGGCCGCGGCGGCAAGGGGAACTCCTTCTTCGTCACGCCCACACACCAGTCGCCGCGGGAGTGGCAGCCTGGGGAAGAAGGGCAGGCCCGGACGCTCGAACTTGAACTCAAGCTGATCGCCGACATCGGTCTTGTCGGACAGCCAAACGCGGGCAAGAGTACCCTGCTCTCGGTCATCTCGGCGGCCCGCCCCAAGATTGCGGACTATCCGTTTACGACGTTGTCGCCAAACCTCGGTGTGGTCCCCCTTAGCGATCACCGCTCGTTCGTGGTGGCCGACATCCCGGGCATCATTGAAGGCGCGTCGGAAGGCAAGGGACTTGGCCTGCGGTTCCTCCGTCACATCGAGCGGACGCGCATGCTGGCGTTCATGATCCCGATCGACGCGGAAGACTGGCAGGCGGAGTTCGATCAACTGCGTCACGAGATCTCGTCGTACTCCACCGAACTCGCCGCCAAACCGTACTGCGTCGTGTTCACGAAACTCGACCTGCTCGGTGAGCACTACATACCGGAGATCGAGGCGCCGGGCGCGTTCGGCAAGTACGCGATCAGTGCGGCCGGTCGCATGGGACTCGACGTGGTGCTCGATGCATGGTGGCGTGAACTGCTCGTGATGCGCGTGGAAGCTGAGAAGCCGGCACGCGATGCGCAGTTTCTCCCCTGACGAGGTGGCGGCGCCGTTGACATCGGTTCCGACGGAGGCCGCGCAGGGGGCGCAGGCGCGGCGTGATGTGATTGCGCTGCGCCAAGTTGCTGGGCTCGGCGACGTTGGGGTCGCGCGCCTATTGTCGTTGCATGGCGATGCCACGCGCGCGCTGGCGTCGGTGGCCAGTGAGCGGCGCGAGCCGGCGCTTCGCGAAGCCAGCCGCATTTTGGCGGATCTGCAACGCCTCGGCGGTGACGCGCTGGTGGCCGGCTCCGATCGGTATCCGGCGCGCTTGCTC
>CAITQY010000223.1 GCA_903894655.1 uncultured Gemmatimonadota bacterium | reverse complement strand
CGCGGGGCGCAGCTTCACGGTCGCGAGGACCAGTGCCGCCCGCACCGACGCACTGCGCGACGACGCAGAACTTCCCCGTAATGGCGCCGCAAGTCCGTCGCCCAGCGCGACGGAGAGTACGGTCCGCGCCGGCTCGCCAATCTCGCCCAAGGCCCACGCGGCTTCTTGCGCGACGGGATCGGGAGCGCCGCCGATGGCGCGCGCGAGGGCGGCGACCGCCTGCGTATCCTTGGCTACGCCGATGGCGTACGCCGCATTCGCCGCGATGAGGGTATCTCCATCGGTAAGCAGTCGACGCAGCTGCGGAAAGCGCGCCCGGATCCGCAGCTGTCCAATCGCCAAGACCGTGCGAGCGCGACGATCGGGGTCGGGATCGACCAGCAGCGTGTCGACCAACAGCGTGTCAGCGCGACGGACATCCAGCATGGCCAAGAGCCGTGCATCATGTCGGAGGTCACGCGCCGTCATGCGCGCACGGCCCGCACCGCCGCGGCCACTGGCATTGACGCTTACACAGCCGACACCGATCAGGCTGACACCGAGCAAGGCGGCAGCAATCAGCCGCCGATGGCGCGCGCGATCAGCGAGCATGGTCGGCCGGTGTGACTGCTGCGGTGAGTACGGCGCGCAGGTCACGCGGCAACGCCGCGAGGCGCCCGCTCGTGTCGATGGAGACCAGCGCCGTGGTCGCCGAGACGAGGAGGGTATCGGTGTCAGCCCGCATGACGCGATAAGAGAAGGCGAGCCCGCGCGACCCCGCCGAGGTGAGTCGCGTATGCACGCGAATCGGATCGTCGTACCGCGCCGATGCATGAAAGCGCATCGTCACCTCGGACACCGCAAGGCGTACACCTTCGCGTTCCAACTCGGCGTAGGATTTCCCCAGAACACGAATAAAGTCGGTCCGACCGAGTTCGCACCACACCAGATAATTGGCGTGATAGACCACGCCCATCTGGTCGGTCTCCGCGTAGCGCACGCGCAGTTCAGAAATGGTTTCGGTCATCGTGGCAGACATGAGAGACACCGGCGCGGGCCGGCGAAACAGCGAACTGGGAAGATGCCCCTCCCCTGCTCGGCCGCCAAGCGGATGGCGAGCGGATGGCGCCGGACGGCCGTGCCGGATGTTTGTGGCGCCGTCCCGGAGCGATTAGACTGCCATCGTGCTCCACACTCCGACACTGGTCATCGGCGACGCACACCTTGGCGTGGCCTCGAAGGACGCCGAGCGTGCCCTGCTGCGGTTGCTGCGCGACGTACCTGCGCGCGCCCGTTCGCTGGTGATCATGGGCGACCTCTTTGATTTCTGGTTCGCCTGGCGCCATGCCATGCCGCGCACCGGGTTTCGCGTGTTGGCGGCACTGGCCGACCTCCATGACGCGGGCATCCCCGTGCTGTGGATTGGTGGGAATCATGACTGCTGGGGCGGCGATGCACTCATGGCCGAAACGGGTGCTCAATACACCCTGCGCCCCTGGACCGGGTCGATCGGGCCATGGCAGGCCGAGCTCGCCCACGGGGACGGGCTTCGCGAGGTCGAGGACGCCCCGTATCGCCGCCTCCGTCGCGTGTTGCGCCATCCCTTGGCGATTCGCGCGTTCGGCATGCTGCACCCCAATCTTTCGTCGCGAGTGGCGCTCGCCTCTTCGCACACCAGCCGTGTGCGCCGGGCGGGCGATGAAGGGCGAGGACTTCTCGCGGTTGCTACGCAGTCGCTCGCGGCCGCCGGCGGACCGAATCTGGTGATTCACGGGCACTCGCACGTCCCGATCTTGCGTCGTGCGGGGAGCGGGTGGTACGCGAACGCCGGCGCATGGTATCTCGATCAGCAGTATCTGCTGATTGAGGGTGAGTGCATCTCCCTGCGCTCGTGGCGCGAGTCAGGAGAAGACGTGGTACTCCACCGCGGAGATCGGCACATCGAGGAAGCCACCGCCAAGGGCGAGGACGTGCCGCGGCGCGTTTGACGCGGTACGGCTGACGGGCGCGACGGTGAGTCCACCAAGGCCCGAATCGGACTTGCCGATTGGTGCGTGCGGCGACCGGTACCTCTGGGTCAAAAACGAACCGTGGCTGCGAAGACCGCCCCCGACGGGCGCGGATACGCCGACAACTCCACCGGGACATCCCAGAGCTGCGCCGAGACGAACGCATCCGCACCGGCGAAGAGGTGATTGAATGCGACGACGGCCATCCAATCTTCGACGTGCAGACGCCGAGTTCTCACCAGATCGCGCGTGAATCCGTTGGTGAACACGCCGTTCCTGATGACCGAATCGCCGGCGACCAGATACTGGTTCGGCAGGGTGTCGATCTGATACCGGCGTGCTTCCCGAAGATCTATCTGACTGCGACGCATCATCACGATCGCGGCGAGTTCGATACTGGCGAAAAGGGCGCCCGACGTGCCACGATCGAGACGCGCCTGCCCGACGCCCGGCAGGAAGGCCGAGTACATGAACGCCCGCTTGGGCGTCAGCGGCGGCGTAAATCTGCCGCGCTGCGTGAGCGGAGCCATTATCGCGACCGGCTTCGCGCCGGTCTGAGGCACAGGCTTCGCAGACACCGAGTCACGCTGCTGCGCTGCCAGTGGGGCGCCAACCGGCGCCACCAGCGCCACCACCAACAGCGTGCGCGGAATCAGACGAAGCATGTCTCTGATACTCCTCAGCGCGCCGGAAGCGCCGCGACGAGTTCGATCTCGACGCTCACGTTACGAGGAAGCCCAGCCACCGCGACGGTGGAGCGCGCCGGGCGGGCCTCACCGAGCACACGAGCGTACACGGTATTCATCGCGACAAAGTCGTCCATGGTCGTCAGGAAGACCGTAGTCTTCACGACGTCGTTCCAGGTGACTCCGGCTTCGTTCAACACGGCTCCCAGATTGGAGAGTACGCGCTCCGTCTGCGCGGATACGTCACCGGTCTCGATCTCCATGGAGACGGGATCGAGCGGGATCTGACCCGCGGTGAACAGAAACCCATTGGCGCGAACCGCCTGCGCATACGGGCCGATGGCTTTCGGGGCATGGTCGGTGTGCAGTGTCTCGATGGACATGTCGGTGATGCGCTGAAGGGTGATCAGGAATGCGCGGGGTCGGACATCGTGGACGGGGCGGCGACCACCGCGTCTGGCAGATCGAACAGTTCTTTTGTATTGCGCAGCGTGTGCCACCCGAGCTCGTCGACGTCCTGCCCGCGGACGACGGCCAACCGGGCCAGCGTAAGACTCACCAACGCCGATTCGTTGCGCTTTCCACGATGCGGCACCGGTGCAAGATAGGGCGCGTCGGACTCCACGAGGAGTCGGTCGTTCGGCACCATTCGCAGCAAGGCTTCGTCGGTCCAGCTCTTGAACGTGATGATGCCGCTAAACGACACGAACCATCCCACCGAGAGTGCGGCCTCCGCCAGCGTCACCGACCCGGTGTAGCAGTGGAGCACGCCCCGCACCCGCGCGTCGTAGGCTCGCTTCAGAAATGCGGCGGTGTCTGCTTCGGCCTCTCGTGTGTGCAACACTATGGGCTTGTGCAATTCCGCGGCAAGTGCGAGCTGAGCGTCGAGGGCGTGGAGCTGCCAGTCACGCGGCGCATGATCGTAGTGCGTATCGAGGCCGCACTCCCCGACGGCCACGGCGCCGTTGGCGACCGACTCGCGAATCGCCTGGGGATCGGTTGCGTCGTCCCATGAGGCCGCATCATGGGGATGGACTCCGGCCGTGAAGAACACCACGCCCTCGTGACGCTCGGCCAGCCGCTGGGCACGAAGCGCAGTGGCCGCGGACTCGCCGATACAGACAAGGGCCCGCGCACCTGCTGCGCGGGCCCGCTGGATCACCGCGTCCGCTTCATCAGCGAACGCGGGATCGGCCAGATGCACATGGCTGTCAGCAAACACGATCACGCGGGTTACCGCGCGACGACTCGTTCTGCCTTCCGCGCACCCTTGCCGGCAGCGGCGTCAGTTCCGGCGTTCACCGCCCGGCTCGTGGAGTCGGAGGTCGTGCGCGGATACTTCGACTCAATCCAGATCAGGAACGGACCGGCAACGTAGATCGACGAGAAGGTGGCCACAAACACGCCGAAGGTCATGACCAAGGCAAACGGTCGGATGATTTCGCCGGCGAGAAAGAGCAGCGCCAGCGTTGACGCCAGCACGGTGGCGTGCGTCATCACAGAACGCGGCAACGTTTCGTTGATGGCACGGTCGAGCACCTGCGCGAGGGACTCGCCCTTCGCTCGCTTCTTCAGATCTTCGCGAACGCGATCGAAAATAATGATCGTGTCGTTCGCGGAGTAGCCGAGCAGTGTGAGGATGGCCGCGACTACGGTGAGCGACACCTCGACGTTGAACATTTTGATGAACGCCAACGTGAGCAAGATGTCGTGAGCCGTGGAGAATACGGCGGCGGCACCGAATCGCCAATCGAAGCGAATCGCGAGATACATGAGCGTGAACAGCGAGGCGATGAGCATGGCGGTGAAGGCGCCAGCGCGCAATTCACTGCCAACCTTCGGCCCGACCGCTTCGGTGCGCACCACCGTGACATTGCCCGCGCCAAACTGTTGTTCCAACGCTGCCGAAATCAACTTCGAAATCCCCTCGGCGCCAGCATCCTGCGCTTCCACTTGCTTCTCGTCACGGGCGCGGATGGTGTACTCCGTGGCCGTGCCGTACTGCTGGATTTCACTGCCCGTGATGCCAGCCTTGTCGAGCGTACTGCGCACGACGGCGACGTCGGGAGCCTGCTTGAACTGGACCTGCATGAGCGTACCGCCCGTGAAGTCGATGCTGTACTTCACGCCGCCCGTGATACCGAAGGTCACGAGACCTAACACGATGAACGCGATCGTCAGGCCGGCAGCGAGGCGCCAATGCTTGACGAACTCATACTTGGTGTTGTGAAAGATTCGCAGCATGGCGTCCTCAAATGCTCAGCGTCTGGTTGCCGCGCGTGCGGCTGAGCCAGATCATGAAGAAGGTCTTGCTCACGAAGATCGACGTGAACAGAGAGGCCACGAGGCCGGCGATGAGCGTGACGGCGAAACCGCGCACCGGTCCGGTGCCATACTGATACAGCACCATGCCGGAAAGGATCGTGGTGGCCGAGGTATCGATGATGGCACTCATCGCGTGACGAAAGCCTTCGTCGATGGCGAGTCGGTTCGACTTGCCATGATCGAGTTCTTCACGGATGCGCTCAAAGATCAGCACGTTGGCATCGACAGCGATACCGATAGAGAGCACGAAGCCAGCCAATCCGGGCAACGTGAGGACGGCGTGGAAGCCGGCCAGCACGGCAAGCGTGTACACGAGATAGAGCAGCAGTGCCGCGACCGCCAGCATTCCGGCAAAACGGTAGTACCCGATCATGATGACCACGATCAGCAGGAACGCCACCACGAGCGCGAGCGCGCCCTTGTTGATCGAGTCGGCGCCGAGGCTGGCACCGATGCTGCGGACTTCCGCGACCTTGAGCGGCACCGGCAGCGCACCAGCGCGCAGAACGAGTGCGAGGTCCTGTGCAGCCTGTAGCGTTCCACCGCCAAGCGTGATCTGGCCATTCCGGCCGATCGCACTGTTGAGCACCGGGGCCGTCACGACGCGCTGATCGAGGACGATGGCCATGTTGTCCTTTACATGCTTGCCGGTTTCGGTCTTGAAGCGGCGCGCCCCTTCATTGTTCAGCGTGAACTGCACGACGTTGCCTTCCACCGGATCGGTGGACGGCCGCGCGTCGGTGAGCACTTCACCCGTGATGATCGGACGCGAATCGAGCACGTAGAGCGCGAAGAAGCGCTGCGTGCCAGAGACGAGCGAATCGACGCCCCACCGCATCACCTTGCCTG